>NZ_PUUH01000212.1:0-814 GCF_002968355.1 Spiroplasma sp. ChiS
GATAAACTCAACCTTTCTAGCAGATGAAGACATGAAACTTACAAGAGCGAAAAGATAATACCTTTAATACAACGACAAGTTGATAAAATTGAAAGTGAATTAATTAAAGCAATGGTTAAAACACCTGATGGAGTAAAAACATATTGACAACGAGCATTTAATTATAAATATTCATTACAAGAAAAACAATTAGAACAAGAATTAAACTTAAATAATCAACAACCAATCATTGTTAATTTACAAACTGATATTAGAGATATTAAAAATGATGATAAGGAAAAATAATAATGCTTAATCATTTTACTTATTTGTTAGAAATTCCTTATTGGTTATTACAAAATAGTAGTATTGGTAATAAATATCCATTTGCTAAGAAATATGAGTTAGTTAATGAAATTAATCAAATTGGAACACGATATAGTGGTAAGACTATTTCAAATATTAAAATGTTTGGTGAATTATTAAAAATTAGTTTATTAATTAAAGAACCAATTTGTATAATTGCTAGTATGTATTGGAGTAAAGATTTAAAAGATAGTGTATTTCAAAATATATGAAATATGTTAGATGAAAATAATATTCCTTATACTATTAATTTATCAAATTTTACTTTTACTTTATCAAATGGTAGCAAAATATATTGTAAAGGTTTACATTCACCAAGTCGGAAAGAAAAATTGAAAGCCTTTTCTGACTTAAACAAATATAAATTAGTAATTGATTGACGAGAAGAATGTGATCAATTTCAACAAAAAGACTTAAGTGATTTAGAGTTTGCTATTCGTGGTTATCAAAATAAAATAACAATTAATAC
>NZ_PUUH01000213.1:0-814 GCF_002968355.1 Spiroplasma sp. ChiS
GTTATATCATGTTGACCAAACATAAACTCTTTAACTGGTTCTAATGTTGGTATTCAATTGACCAAACATAAACTCTTTAACTGGTTCTAATGTTGGTATTCAATTAAAATGTAAACTAGTAAAAAATAAACCATATAAACTTAAAAATGGTGTATGATATAAAATTGATAAAGCATTATATCGCATAATATATGCTTTTTTAATATGAAATGGATATTTATCATATTTTAAAAACTTACGATTTTTTCATGCTTTAAAACTTTGACTTGTATTTCTTTGTTCAAAACCTAATCTTTGTCAATAAGTACCATTTTCATTTTTAATAATAATATTTTCTTTATCTATCATTAGAACCACTCTTGTCGAAAAATACGAACACTATTAATTGGAATATTAGAACCATCAGAACCATTAGTTAAATAAACCCGACCACTAGCATTATATAAAGCAATACTATAAGGTTTTTTATCCATATCATCAATAAAACAAGTTGCTTGATGTTTTGCTGAAGTTTTATTTTCTTTCTGTTCTGTAAAATAAGGTGGTTCAATCCATAACATACCTTCAGCACCTTTACGATTAGTTAATGATATTCAAACTTGATAACGATATTCTTCTGAAAATTTAGGAATATCAATATAATCAGCACTATCAGGTGTATAAGATATACTTACTTTTTCTCATTTTATTTTTTTATTTATTTCAAACACTCATTTTAACATTTGTTCAATAGTATCTTTTAAACCTTCATTTAAAGATAATTTATTATTTTCAATATAAAATTCATTTGATAATAATAATTCTAAACTACTAT
>NZ_PUUH01000214.1:0-809 GCF_002968355.1 Spiroplasma sp. ChiS
TTTTTTATTTATATTTTTTTGTTTATAGATAAAACGAATGTTGAAAGTATATTTTTTTGTTTATAGATAAAACGAATGTTGAAAGCTTTGATGGTTGGTGTTTGAATTGTGATTTTGTTTTTAACTTGGTTTTTCTTGTGAATGGTTTTTAAAATAGTTGGGTATTTTAAATAATGAAAAAGGTTTTTAAAATAGTTGGGTATTTTAAATAATGAAAAAGTTTATATTTTTCTTTAAAAATAATTGATTTATTACTTTGGTTAATTTCTTTGTATTGTGTTGGTTTAGTATTTTGAATATTATTTGCTTTACAATGTGTATATTTTGTGTGATGATTGTGAAAAAATATTTTTTATCAGTTAAATGCTTTTCGGTTAGTGAATTTTGTTTGAGATAATCCGTTATCGGTAATTATTGGTAAGTTAGGAACTGGTAAAACATTACTTTTAACTTATTTGTCGCAAACTATGAAATTATTGACAGATGAAATTTATAGTAATTATCCGTTAGAAGATGATAAAGTTAAAGTTTTAACATTTAAAAATTTAGAGATGATAAAGTTAAAGTTTTAACATTTAAAAATTTAGATTTTACCGATCGAACAAAACCGGTTCCCCCAGATGATAGTGTTATTTTATTTGATGAAAGTTATTTGTATATTGATGGAACTAGTCCTCACGATGAGAAAAAAGTTCATAGTGGTAAAATACCGTGAATTGTTTTAGCGAGACATTTTGGACATCGTGCGTTGTTTACTGCTCAGCGTGAGGGTATGATTTGAAATAATATTCGCCAGTTAGCAAGTGGGA
>NZ_PUUH01000215.1:0-804 GCF_002968355.1 Spiroplasma sp. ChiS
AAAACTAACATATATCAGAATAAAATACCAAACTCATTAATTAATTTATCTCATTTATCGTAAATTGACCCAATAAATAAAGCAAAACCAAAACCAACAACTAAAATATATACTAATATTTCTCATCATTTTTCTTTTAAAAACTTTAAAATTTTAATTTTCATAAACTTAACTCCTAACTATACAATGTTTTTGAAACAATAAACCCAACAATATATAAACTTGATATCGTTAACATTAACGGATGACTAAACAAAACTGCCATTCTACCAAATAATCAAATCAACCAAGTATCAGAATTATATAAATCCATAATAATATTTTTTGCTGATGTAAATTGATTAATAATAACAGTAATAAAACCAGTTCCAAATATCACAATTGCCGCCACCAATAAAACTAATTTAATCATTACTTTTTATCTCCTTTAAATTTAGTACTTCTAATATTTTTCGCTTGATATCTAATACTTTGTCGTTTAAGTTCTTTTTTAACTTGCTGCTTATTACTATTCTGATAAACATTTTTACCAACATTAATACCTTTTCGTACAGTTGACGAATATACTTGCGAAACACCATTATTAACTGTCGAACCTAAATTATTATATTGTGTTGATGTACCGTGAATTGCATAAATAGATAATTTAATAACCATAAAAAAGACTAAAAAATAAGCAATCGATGTATTTGTCATCGGTAATTTTGTATTTCAAATTACATCAAAAATAAACAAAAATATATCAAAAACAAAACTAAAAATCTTATCTCAATTACTATTATTATTTTCAACTAATAAATTAAT
>NZ_PUUH01000216.1:0-10632 GCF_002968355.1 Spiroplasma sp. ChiS
ACCCTTGTTAGGGTTGTTTTTTTGCCGCTTCATCGTACATTATACAAACTTATTTTTGTATATTCAAAGTAATAGTGATGAAGATGCAGAATCAATTAGCAAAATGATTGGAGATAAAACTGTTATTACATCTTCACTTTCCTTATCAGATTCAAGGCAAGGTGGTAGTAATAAAACAAGTTCGGGTGAACAATTATCTTACCACATAATTTATTTGATCCATATGTTTAATAATTAATAGAACAAAAAATGAAACACGAAATGATAAACCAGAGGTTTTAAAATGTGAACGTTATTCATTTTATTGTGATTTTTGAAGTTTTATCTTTGGGATTATTGGTTTAATTTTTGGAATTATTAGTTTTGTAACATTGTTTCCAACTTTCTTTAATGAGTATACTTCATGATGAGCAACAATAACTTCCGTTTGTTTTGATGCTGTATCATGTGCTTTAGTTGGTGTTGCTATGAATTATTTTAATAAAGAAATTAAATTAACAAAATAGAAATTTTAAAGTTTTTTCCTTTTTTGACAATTATTTCGTTATAATATAATTAACTAGGTTCAATGGAAATGATTTAATAGTTTTGAAATAATTTATCAATTAGAAGGAAAAAATATAATGTTAAACAACCTTTCAAAGAAAATGAAGTTTATTTGACTAGGAATTTTAAGCGGAGTTCTTAGTATTTTTTTAATTCTAGGAATTGGTTTAACTGTTCCTGGGATGGACTTAGAATCTTTAAAATTTATTAATAGTATTTTTAAAAACCCAAATTCAACGAGCATTTCTGCATGGAAAGTTTGTAATAAATGGTAAGATTAAAATTTATGAAACACTTGCTAATACTGTTTTAAAATCATCGTATGAAGCTGATATTTTATCAGCCTTAAATTTTTACGAAAAACCAGAAGAAAACGAAGCAATAAAACAGGAATATTTACAGTTTGCTGCGACATGATTTTATAATCGTTGGGGGGCAACAATTGCAAAGCGAAAAAATATTGATTTATATGATATTGGACTTGATTTAATCGAATTTGATAAAAGTGTTACGACTAAATTTCATTCGTATGGTTATGTTCATACTGGAATGGAATGAATGTTTAGAAGTGGTGGAATTAACCAAATGTTTAGTTCAGGTTTAAAAGAACATGCATTAATTCAGCAAACAATTAATAATCAAGAAGATTATAATCAAATGATTGATAGTGTTGGACCTGACATCAATGGATTAGTTGTAAACAAATCAATTGGAACATATCTTGTTAATAATAAAGTTTGATTTTTAAATATGCAATTAAAAAACCTTGCTTATGGAATGACAGCGATGGCTGGTGAAAGTATTTTTGTTAATCCGGCTTTAACACTACAAGATATTATTGCTCCAATTACTGTGGATGATTTATATCACCCAAATTTTGTTAGTGCATTAAATACCACAAGAGCAGGAACTGTTTTTATTTTAATGTGACCATTTTTATTAATTAGCATTGGACCACTTATTATTATCATTATTAGAAAAAAGAATTAACAAAGGAGAAAAAATTATGAAAAGATTTTTTACTTTACTTGCTGTTTTAAATGTAGCAACTGGGAGTACTGTTATGGTCGCGAGTTGTACCATTGCCCAAGGAGCACATCTTAACCTTGTTGATTCGTTATTATTAATTGGGAAAGATATTGATACATCAAAAGCAATTGATGATGCAAAAAGTAATTTACAATTTACAAATTATTATATTTTAGGGGATAGTTTAAGTGATTCGCATGGGATTGAAAAACTAGTCAAAAATAGTTTTAAATTAGATATTAAAATTGGCACTAATGATCCAAGCAATTTAGAAAATTATCAAAATGGCAGTTTGTCAAATGGAAACACAGCTGCTTTATTATTAAATGCTAAGCTTGGTTTTGACAAAATTCGCCCAGGAATTCCAAATGATTATGCTGGTGATTTTGGCCGTAATTATGCAATTGCGGGAGCAACCGCTGTTGATGTGGTGGGAACAGCCGGGATGTTATTAAACCGTGTTACAATTGAAAAACAAGCCCAAGCATTAGTTAGTCAGCATAAATTACGTTCAACAGACTTAGTTTTATTTGAAATTGGCGGTAATGATTTGTTTCAAATTATTGATACAACAGATCCACAAACAGAGTTAGCACTGATGCACCAAAGTGTTGAACGCATTAAAATCGCATTATTTACCTTATTAAATAATGGGATTCGAAAAATATTATTTTCTGATGCACCAAATGTTAGTGCAATCCCACGTTATAATAACCAAAATACAGATGATACTTTAAAAAAACGAGCAAATAATATTTCAACAGAGTTTCATACGCGAGTAGCAAAAATGATTGAATTAGCAAATACATATTACAAGAATGCTATTCGTAACTGAGGATTATATGATAATTTATCTGTGCTAATGACTGAATTTAAAGCACGCCATCCAAAGGGAGATATAACAGTTAATTTTAATAATTTAAATTTAGATTTTATAAAAATTATTGAAGAAAAAATGTTAAATGCACAACGTAATCCGGCCCTGCCAGCAAATGCTAACATTGATGATTATTTTTTTTTTGATATTGTTCATCCAACAAGAGAGGTTCATCAGTTAGCAATGGAACATTATTATCAAACTATAAAGGAGTGAACTTAAAATGAAAAGATTATTAGCGTTTTTAGGAAGTCTAACATTAGTAACAACTTCAGTTGTACCAACTATTGGGTGTGTTAATTCTGAAACTAATCTTCCAAAATTACAACATTATCAAGCAAGTTTAGCAGCATTAAATAGTAAAGTTGCAAAAATGGCTTACATTAGTAATGACCATAAATATGATTTTAATTATTTAATGTCCCAGTTTGCTCAACCAATGTATTTAAAAGATTTACCAAACCAACCAGATCAGCGGGAAGACTTACAAGAGTATAATCGTTATGCTGAATTATTTAATCGATATTATGGTAATTCTTATTTAAAAAGTGATTTAAAAACAAACTTAAACTTAACGAATAATTTTAAACCAGCAGCAGCAAACAAAATGATTTCAAATGTGGCTCAATTAGGTTCCCAAATTTTTACTATCCTTGCAAAAGAAGGACTGCCTAGTTTATTAACATTAATTGCAAATGGCCATTTATTAAATAATTTCTTATCACCAACGATTTTAAAATTTGCAAGTGATCTTCTTGAACAAGAAACGTTAAGTTCTTTCCGCGATGCTTTTGATGATTCAATTTATCAAGGGATGACTTATCAAGAATCATTAACATCGGGAATGATTGGTCTTGTTAATGTTGTAAATGAATTAACAGGGCAACCAGAACGGTTTGACTATAAAAATAAAGCAAATTTAGAAGCAACAGCAGTAAACTATACAACTGCATTAAAAACATTTGGAACAACAATTGTTAAAATAATGAATCAGAAAATTGATTTTAAATTTAATCTAATTAATAATTTAACCGCAATTAGTGAAATAATTCGATTTAGTCGCATTGTTTTAAATTATTTGCAACAATTTAATGCAAGTGAAATTGCAACATGAAATGATATTGTCAAAGTTCGTACTGCTTCTTATCAGATTAATTCAAAAATAGATTTACAACAAATTATGCGTAATTTATCACAATGATTAGGAGAACCAACAGGAAATGGCTTACAAAATTTAATTGCCATTTTATTGCAAAGTTCTGAACATCATCAAATTAGTTCAAAGCTTTGAAAAAATATTGCCTTTTTAGCAAGAGAAGATTTAACACCAGCTGGGTTATCAGCTTTTGGTAAAGTTATCATTAATATTTATCAACCACTTGATTTAATTGTCACAAAAGGTTATGCCGGAAATTTAGTCTGAGATTTGATTAATACAATGGCTGCTGGTGAATCATTAAATGATATGGTTAGTTTTTTAACAAATTCATTAGTTGAAAAGAACTTACCAGCAAATTTAAAACCAATTGTCGCAAAAATTGTTACTAATCCGAACGCTGTTAACGATTTATTTTTAGAATTATATCAGGGTGATATTTTAGGTGATATTTTTACAATGTTATTACGAAATTCATCCCTTGCAAAAATTAAAAATTTAAAAATGCTTTTTACAGAACCATTACAAAATTGATTACCAAATAATGAACTAACTAATTTTATTAAAAATAAAAGTATTGTTGAAGTTCTAAAAGAGGTAACAGCTGCCATAACACAACCAGCATTTATTGCTGCAAAAGATGTTTATCATTTGTTTGACCGTTTTTTAACGTCAACTGCTAATCACTCATGACTTTTACGTGATGCTTTATTAAATTCAGATACTTTTTTGGAAACATTAGGATTTAAAGATCAGGCAATTATTGAAAACAGTCCCTTATTTTATTTAAATAATATTTTAGAAAACATAAAAGGGATTAATGGTGTTTTTACAACTTTAACTAAATATCTTGCTGATTTTGATAAAAGCCAAAATGTCATTTTGCAAGAAATGCAAAAAACTGTTGCTAAAATAAATGTTATTGTTCTAGCACAACCAAACGATAATGTTTTTGAATATCAAATTAATGATAAAATTATTACAATTACGGTTGCATTCCACAATAATAAATATTTTATTAGTGAAATTATAATGAATTAAAGATGTTAAAAAGGTTATGATTTATAGAAAAGAAAATAACCTTTTTTATTGAAAATTGATATAATAATAGCAAGAAATGAGGGTTTTAAAGGATGGCAAAAAATATTTTTGGGAAAAAAAAGAATCGTAATTTATTATTAAATTATTTTAAACCATCAATTTATGTTAAAAATGTTAATAAAATTAATCTTGAATCATTAAAAAAACATGGAATTAAAGTTTTTATTTGTGATTTAGATAATACTTTAACCCCATTTTATCGTGGTATTCCGAATGCGGATAATTTAAATTTAATTCAAAAGGTAAAAGAATTAGGAATGATTTTTGTGTTAGTATCAAATAATGCTCGAAAACGAGTTGAACGGTTTGCACAAAAAGCAGGAATTGAACATTATTATTGAAATGCTAAAAAACCATTATTAAAATATTTTCGCGTTATTTCACGGCAATTTAATGCTAATCCGCATGAAATGATTATGGTTGGTGATCAATTAATTACCGATGTTTTATTTGCTAATCGGGCACATATGGAAAGCATTTTGGTTGTACCAGTAACAGGTGTTAATGAATCAAATCGTTTAATGCGTTTATTAGAAAATTTACTTTATAAACGGTTAGCTCAAAAAAATATTTTACATAAGGGTTTCTTTGATGAAGGAGAATATGGATTAGACTATGATATCTTATAAAAAATGTTCTGGTTGTGGGGTTGTTTTGCAAGACACAACACCAAACGACCTTGGGTATGTTGAAACATTAACGCAAGATTATTGTTATCGTTGTTTTCGATTAACACATTATAATAAATTAGTTACTTATAATGTCCCAGCAATTGATTTTCTTGCCAAGTTACGCCAAGATTATCACTTGAATTGACATTATTTTTATGTTTTAGATGTTTATGATTTGGATGGAACACGAGAGTTGACATTAGAACAACTATTACAAAATAATAAAGTAACTTTGATTATTAATAAAATTGATTTAGTAAATAAATTAATTAATCCTCATAAAATTATTACTTATATTAGTGAACTTTTTAGAACCTCAGTGCTTTTTTCGAAACTAGAAGATATTATTTTAGTTAGTGGATTAAAGAATTATGGGTTAGATGAATTATGACGATATATTAAACGACAAACTAATGATATTGTTTTTGTTGGTAGTTCGAATACTGGGAAAAGTACATTATTAAATAGTTTAATTAAGTTAACTAACCAACAACAAAAAATTACTGTTTCAAATAATCTTGCAACAACATTAGGTAAAATTGTTGTTAATTTGGGAACTAGACATAAAGTTTATGATACGCCTGGAATTATGAATAAGCATAGTTTGCTTTCGTATCTTGCCGAAAATAATAAAAATATGATTACTAAACAATTACTAAAACCAATGACATTTCAATTAAATTTAGAACAAACAATTTTTTATGAAGGATTAGCCAGTTTTTCATATCTTACAGGTTTAAAAACAAGTTTTCATTTTTATAAAAATAACAATTTGAAATTACATCGGACTAAATTAAGCAATAAGGATTATTATTTTACCCATCATTTATCAACCGCTGCCGTTAAATTAAAAAATTATCAAGAATGAACTGAGCGAGTGATTAAAATTAATGAACCAGGTAATTATTCGTTATTTATTGCTGGGTTAGGATGAATTAGTTTTAAAGGCCAAAGTGGTCAAAAAATAATGGTTGGAACTCATCAAAACATTAAAATTACACTACGAAAACAGTTTATTTAGTTTTATAATTAACAGTAGATAAGTAGAAAGGAAATAGATTATTATGAATCTTGTTAAAAAATATCCTTATGTAATTACTGATTTAGATGGCACAATTGCGGGGAAAGGTTATTTAATTAATCCCGAAACATATGAAGCATTACAAACATATCAATTGGCTAGTAATTATCACTTGTTTTTAGCTTCAGGGCGATTAGACTTAATGGCAAAAGAATATTTTGCAAAGTTAAAAATTAAAACGCCAATCATTTCATGCAATGGTGCTTTAATTCGTGATAGTTTAACAAATGAAATATTATATCAGCAACCTTTACCACAAGCATTAGCTCTTGCGGTGTTAACAAATGCTATTGAAGGAAATGTTGATCATATTGTTTATACTGCTAACATGGTTTATGGTCATCCTGAATCAAGTCGGATTGCTTTTATGTTAAAATATAATGCGCAATTAGATAATGATAATTATCTCATTCCAATTGATACTGAAACTGATTATGTATCATTATTAAAAAATAATGAAATTGAAGTTTTAAAAATTTTGTTCCCTTTTAATTCATCCGCTGAATTAGAACAAGTGCAAGCTATTTATCAGCCATTTAAAAATGAGGTTGATGGTGTTTTCTCTCAAAAAGATTTATTTGATATCCAAGCATTAAATATTAATAAGGGTAATGCTTTTAAAAAATTATGTGCTTTAAAAGAGTATGATTATGATCCACAACAGTTTATTTTTTATGGTGATAGTTATAATGACCTGGAACTTGCTAAAATTGTTGGTTATACTGTTGCGATGGGGAATAGTGTCTTAGAATTAAAAAAAATTGCTAATACAACAACAATGACAGTTACTGATAATGGGGTTCGTGAACATATTTTTACCGAAGTTTTATCAAAAGAACAGCTAGCAGAATTTCTGCCCCAAGTTAAAAATGTTTTTAAATAAAACATTTTTTTATTTTGTAAATTGTAAATGCAAGTGCAACAAATTTATTATATAACAATCCAAGATATACTTTAGCATCTTCAATTGATTTATTAAATATTAATTGAGGAAATAAATATTCAATAAATGATATAATTAAAGATTTATTAAATTATGAAGATGATTGAACAGATTTTTTTGATTTAATAGAACAATTAGAATTAGTTTATAATCTTGCTATGGATCAAATTTTTGTAATAAAAGGTATTGACAATTACTTATATGTAATTGAAGGTAATAGAAGAATTATGTGTATGATAATTATGCAGGAATATAAAAATTACAAAAATTTATTAGAAGAGTTTAAGCATGTAAAATATTATGAAAAAGTTATTAATAAATTAAGTACATTAACTAATATTGATTTTTTTCAATTAGAGGTTACTGAAATTGAAAATCCAAAGCTGGTGAAAATAAAGGAAAAAGATCTTGGCCAAGATTAAAATACTTTTATGATTTAAAAGATAAATTTTTTGATTATAAAGATAATAAAAAAATGGAAATATCAGAAATTAAAACAAATTTAAGTTATAGGTTTAATAAATCAAAGAAATCTTTAGAAACTGATTTAAGTAATTCATTATGAGTTACAGATGTAGTAGACACATATAATCAGCTTGATAAAAATAGTCAAATTAATATAAACAAAAATAGTGATAATATTTCAGATTTAGAATTAGCACGTTCAACAATAAAAGTTGAATATGATGATGAGCTACGTACTTTATCTAAATTATTTGGAATATCTGTTAGTGTTAAAAAAATGAATGGTTACAATTCAAAAAATTTCTAAAGAAAAATTATATTTATTTCTTATAACAAATCTTAAAAATGGAAATTATTCAACTCGTGGTTGAAATGAAAAGAAAGATTTATATATTTTATATGAATTTATTTTAGAAAATTTAGATTCAAGTAATAACAGTACTCATACAATAAGACAAGAAATATAATTAGCAAAACAAACACCAATTGAAAAAAGAACAGATATTCAAAATGAATTTATTAAATACGAGAAAAATATAATAAATTTAAAACAAACGCATAAAAAATTGGTTTCAACAAAACAAAATAAAACAGATGGTATTAAAAATGGATTATTAGAAATGTGAAAAAATAATATAACATCTTTATTTGATATTTTAAAAGTAAAATCTGAAAATTATCCATTTTTAGTTTCTTCTGTTATTATAACATCTTTAGAACTTTTAAGTGTATATGCTATAGTCAAATCTCCTAATTTTAGATTAAAACTAATTAATATTTGGGACAAATTATCAGATACAGAAAAAAATGAAATGTTCCATATCCTTTTCCAGATGATAAATTTAATCTTATTAGAAAAGAAGAAAAAGAAATAATGTTAGAAATTTTTAAGAATTTTAAAACAGATAATATATATGAAATTTTAAAAAAAATGATTTCAAAACATAAAATATCTTCTACAGAGATTTTAGATACATTATATCTTGATTGTAAAATAAATGAATCAGAATTAAAATATAAAAAACTTAAAACTCAAATAGGATATATAGATAATATGATAAAAGGAAAAAACAATAATATTCCTAATACTATAATCCATGCATATTTTTATTTAAATAATAAAAAAAATTCAGAACTAGCTTGAGAATCTTTAAATACTCAATTTGATTTGTTAATAAAAATTATTAGGATATGACTTTTAGATGAAACATCTATAGAATAAAAAATGTTGTAATATTAAAAATAAAAGCTATAATAAAAACTAAGGTGATGCAAAATGAAGGAAAAAAATAATTCTGTTAAATTAAAAAATATAAAAAATAATACTATTATTAATTTATTAGATAATGAAACTTGAAAAAAACATAGCCGACTTTAAGGTGACTGAATGCACCGTATTTGTTCTTATGTAGCTATGTTTTTTCCAGCACTAGCTGAATATTTTATTAATGAATTGCTCCTAATGATAATGATATAGTTTTAGATACATTTTCTGGTAGAGGCACTACATTATTACAAGCAAGAATTATGAATAAACAAGCATATTAAGTAGACTTAAATCCTTTTGCATATGTGCTTAGTCGTGCTAAGGCAAGTTGACTGTATAAAAAAAGTAGGGTATAAAAATATAAAGAAATTAAATAAGAATAATTAAACCATTTACTAAAATGGTTTTTTCAAATAAAAAAACAACCCTTTAACAAGAGTTGCTTTTTTGGAGCTTCATCGTACATTATACAAAATATAAAAATTTGTTGACAATAAAATTAAACATGGTATCTTTAAATTAAGTATGTGGATTATTTATTCCATAATTTCTTAAAATATATTAAATACCCTTAAATAATTTATACAGCCAAAAAGATAGTATAAAGCAAAAATTAAAAGCTACTAACTCAATGGGTGTTAGATCTGGTAAAGTAACAAGAGTAGACAAAATTTATGTGTTTAAAAAAAGTAACGTTATATAACTAATTTATTATTTTGTATTATCTTTATAAATAAATTTTTAGATGAATATCATCCTAAACATGGTCGTGGTCTTTCATTTATTATATTAACTATTTCATCATAGTGTTGTTGTGAATAAATATCTAATCAATCCCCTTAGGAAATCAATGTCTTAAATCACGATTAATTCTTTCAACAATAGGTTTTTTGAGTAGGTTTACCTTTATCACAAAAATAAACTTTAGTACCAATATAAGTCTCAATTTGTTTTCATTTTAAAAACTCTTTACCTTGATAAATTATAATACCTTTAACTATTTTCTTTAAAATACTAGATTGAAAAATATTCTTAATAACTCTAATTACTTCGTTTGGTGTTCTGTCATTTAATTTTCTTACAATTTCAAATTTAGTTAATTGCTCAGTTAAAACCAAACAAACAGATTTCAAATCTTTACCTACTATTGTATCCATTTCAAATCAACCAAATCATTTTTATTATGTTTAGATTCTGCAATAGTTCGAAAATTAGTTAATTTACTTCGATTATCAATAGTTTGCTTACTTTTATTTTTTCGACCATGAAAGTATAAATTACGTTTATTTTAACTGTAAATTGTAAATGAATCATTTTTGTGGAATTCCATTTAGTAAATTATCGACTTAAGATTAAAAATTAGGCAAATAATTGGAAAAGATAAGGTGCTGCTTTTTTTATATGATATAATGGTTCTATGAATATGCTAAATTTTAAGAGAAATACAAATCAAAAGTTCTATGTCGACAGTTCTGCATTTATTAATAAAAATAGTA
>NZ_PUUH01000217.1:0-796 GCF_002968355.1 Spiroplasma sp. ChiS
TACCTACCATTGATAAAAACACTGGTGAAATTACTGACTGAAAAGAACAAAAAGGAACTAAATAACAGTTCCTTTTTTATATTAATCGCACAAATTTCATAAAAATAATTAATAAAAAGATATTTGTTATTGTACTATACAATGCTGGATTAAATTTTCATACCTCAAATATTTGACTAAAAAAACTATATACTGTTTCAAAAACCTTACCAACACCACTCGCTAATTCATTAACTTGTTTAACACCAGGAATAGTGTTGACAATTCAAATCACCGCATTTTTAATATGAGCACCAAAATCTCATCAACCCTCCGGCGTTACATATTGCACTTGTCATCATTGTTTATCGGGGAACAACCCACCATTATTAATTTCTTGTCAATTATAAATCCCAAAATTAAAATCATAATATCGGTACATATCATTCTCTTTTTGTGCTTGCAATTCAAAAACATTATAACCGATTTTTTGTTCTTCAATTTTTTTATATTGCAAACCATATTTATTTTGTAAATCACCGCCAAAAACATAACCCGAATTTGAGTTAATATTATAATTATTAGCAACCGAAAAATCATAATTAAAAACACTACCATAATTATTAATCGTATAAAACCGATTTTTAAATGCTGAATATAATTTAATATCTAATTGCTTATATTTATCCGAAAAATAAAAATATCGTGGGTAAATTTTAAAACCATTATTTACTAACAAACCATATTTTTTATTATAACCTTGAACATAAGTATTATTTTCTAAATCAAAAATCGTACGTAAATAATTAGTATAAAA
>NZ_PUUH01000218.1:0-794 GCF_002968355.1 Spiroplasma sp. ChiS
TAATAAACTTATTTAGTTTAAACACAAAAACTTAATAATTTAAAATTATTTAATTAAACTTAAACTATTCAAAAAATTAAATGGTGTCTGAAAATTTAAAGACTTATGCACTCTTTCAAAATTATAAAAATAATAATAATCATTTAATTTATTCTGTAAACTAACTGCATTTAATATTTTTTCTTCAAATACAAATAATTTAGTATAATTTTGATGAAATCTTTCAATCTTACCGTTTGACTGTGGAGAACGAACTGGTGTTGTTTGATGCAAAATATTTTTATCTGTTAAAAATTGAGTAAAATTAGTCTTTTTAACACTAATTTTTTGATTATTCCGATAATTATTAATAAATTCAGAACCATTATCAGTTCTAATCCGTGTTATTATAATACCAAATATATTTTTAAAATCACTAATTACTTTTTTAACAGCATCAATAGCATTATCAGTACTTAATTTATCATAAACATATCCTAATGCTAATCTTGTTTTTTCATCAATAAAATCATAAACATAATACTTTTTATCAACTGAAAATTTACTTGGTACAAAATATTTAGCGTCCATCTGTAATAAACCTATTTCTTTAACTTCATATCTTGGATGTTGTTTTTTAATTTCTTTAATTTTATTTTTTATTTTTAATCATCTTTCATCTTTTTTAAGTCAACGAAAAAATGTTTTCAAATTTTTTGGTGCTTTATTTTTTAATTCTTCTCCATGAATTCCTTTTTTTAAATTATAAAACAAAGATAAAACACCACCAGCATGTTTATTACAATATTCAAAAT
>NZ_PUUH01000219.1:0-786 GCF_002968355.1 Spiroplasma sp. ChiS
TAGTCTTACCACTATATCGTGTTCCAATTTGATTAATTTCATTAACTAACTCATATTTCTTAGCAAATGGATATTTATTACCAATACTACTATTTTGTAATAACCAATAAGGAATTTCTAACAAATAAGTAAAATAGTCTTACCACTATATCGTGTTCCAATTTGATTAATTTCATTAACTAACTCATATTTCTTAGCAAATGGATATTTATTACCAATACTACTATTTTGTAATAACCAATAAGGAATTTCTAACAAATAAGTAAAATGATTAAGCATTATTATTTTTCCTTATCATCATTTTTAATATCTCTAATATCAGTTTGTAAATTAACAATGATTGGTTGTTGATTATTTAAGTTTAATTCTTGTTCTAATTGTTTTTCTTGTAATGAATATTTATATTTAAATGCTCGTTGTCAATATTTTTTTAATAATAAAAAAAGAACAAAATATTATTTAATTATATAATTATATTGTAACAAGCTCCAATTAATCTCTATATGCTTGTATACTAAAATAAAAAGTAAAGTAATTTACTTTTTTTTATTTTGATGTAAAATATAGATAATAAAAAAAGAACAAAATATTATATTAAGTTCTTTGATATATTGATACAGTTTGATAAGTTTTTTTCTACTCTTTTATTTAACCATATTGTTTAAATAATAGCAATTTTAATATGCAAAAAGGAGTAAAAAATGAAAGAATTTAATCCAAATAAAGCAAGTTATACAACAATTTGAAGAAAAATTGAAGAATTTTGAAATGATAAGAAACCAAATA
>NZ_PUUH01000220.1:0-783 GCF_002968355.1 Spiroplasma sp. ChiS
TTTAATACAATTTTGATACTTTTTTGATAACAAAAATATTATATCTTAATTTAAAATAAAAAAAACAAGATTTTTAATCTTGATTAATTTTTTTTAATATAATCGAATACAACTTTATTATTTAAACCTTTAAATTCAAAAATTATTTTATTTTTTTCTTTAACGAATGTAGCAAAAATATTTACAATAATATTGAAAAAAAGTTCTTTGTCTTCTTTTAATTCTTTATAAATTCTATTAATTTTATTAATTTTATTTTTACTTAGAGAATCAAAATTAATTTCTTTTTGAATCAAAATTAATTTCTTTTTTTATTTTATCTTCTTCTCAAAATAAGTTTATAAATTTGGCAGCTATATCAACAAATTCTTCATATTCTTTTTTTGCCTCTTCTTTTAATTTTTCTAGTATTTTAAAAAAAGCTAGTCCCTTAACAGATAATATATAACTTTTTTTATAAAGTTGTAAATATTTGTCTATTTTTAAACTCAATGATGGTTTATTTTGAACCATATTTTATTTCCTTTCTTAAAATTAAAATTGTTGTTTGATACTGCTAATATAATATCAAAATAAATATTATTTTTAATTACATTTTCAATAAATAATCATTAAATTTGCATAATTCATTATATAATTTTTATATAAATAAAATATCAAGAAAGGAGTAGTTTTTTATGAAAAAATGATTAAGTTTTTTAGGAGCAATTACATTATTAGGAACAAGCACAACAAGTCTAGTTGCTTGTAATACACCACAATATAACGAAGAAGAATTACAAC
>NZ_PUUH01000221.1:0-783 GCF_002968355.1 Spiroplasma sp. ChiS
TTTTATGAAAAGAAACATCATTTTTAAAGATAATGCAATTTATTAGTAATAATATTAAATTAAAATATAATGTAAATTTTGAAAAAGATAACCATTCTTATTTTATAGATAATATTATTTTCCCCAGCATTACCGCTATTATTAGTTATTTTAATAATACTGAAATTCAATATGATAAATTAATGAAAAATAATGAACTTTTTAAAAAAGCAACAGAAAGAGGAAAAATTATTCATGAGATTAGTAAAAGAATTAAAATCAAATAAAGATTATTATTTTAATCACAAAGAAGCAAATAAAACAATTAGCTTTATTGAAAAATCTTGTTTTCATACAACTGGAGAATATAATAAACAAAATTTTAAATTAGAATTATGGCAAAAAGCATTTTTAGAATCATTATATGGTTTTTATGATAAAAAAACAAATTTAAGAAGATTTAAAGAAGCACTCTTAATTGTCGGAAGAGGAAATGGAAAAACCACCCTTGCTTCTGCAATCGCTTTAAAAAGTTTAATTTTAGATAATGAAGCAAATGCCGAACTTTATTCTATTGCAACCAAACGAGATCAAGCAAAAAGAGTTTATGAAGAAATGCGACGAATGATTTTTATTAATCCTAACTTAAATAAAATTTTAAAAGTTAAGCGAGATAAAATAGAGTTTATACATAATAATTCTTTTTTTCAACCACTATCATCAGAAACAAAAACATTAGATGGTTTAAACCCCTATTTTGTTGTTTTAGATGAAGTAGCAATGATGGAAAAGCGTGACATTTAT
>NZ_PUUH01000222.1:0-780 GCF_002968355.1 Spiroplasma sp. ChiS
CTGCAAGTCAGCTTGGTTCACACTATCGACTTTCAAGCAGGGAGATGTAGGGCGATGCAAGGTCACCCGGACGTAATCGATTACCTCAACACGTTGCTGACGGGCGAACTGGCAGCACGCGACTGCAAGTCAGCTTGGTTCACACTATCGACTTTCAAGCAGGGAGATGTAGGGCGATGCAAGGTCACCCGGACGTAATCGATTACCTCAACACGTTGCTGACGGGCGAACTGGCAGCACGCGACCAATATTTCATCCACTCGCGGATGTACGAAGACTGGGGCTTTACCAAGCTCTACGAGCGTATCAACCACGAAATGGAAGAAGAGGCGCAACACGCCGATGCCCTGATGCGCCGCATTCTGATGCTGGAAGGTACGCCGCGCATGCGTCCTGACGATCTCGACACCGGGACCACGGTGCCGGACATGCTGGCCAGCGACTTGCGCCTTGAATACAAGGTTCGCGCTGCGCTGTGCAAAGGCATCGAGCTGTGTGAACTGCACAAGGACTACGTCAGCCGCGATATTCTGCGTATCCAGTTGGCAGATACCGAGGAAGACCACACCTACTGGCTGGAGAAGCAGTTGGGCCTGATCAAATCCATCGGGCTGGAGAACTACCTGCAGTCGCAGTTCTGACTGCATAAGGCGTGGATACCGGTTTGCGAGCAAGCTCGCTCCTACGGTTGATGCGTCAATCCTGAGATGTAAAAAAGCCCCTGTCACCGTGAGATGACAGGGGCTTTTTCATGGGGCTCAGGCTCGATCGCGGGTTAGC
>NZ_PUUH01000223.1:0-779 GCF_002968355.1 Spiroplasma sp. ChiS
GGTAAAAAGAATTAGGAGGAATTAAATTATGGAAAAAAGATATTTATTAATAACAAATAGTTCATTTACTGGAATAGATACTGAATTATTTTATACATTAGAAGAAGCAAAATATACTGCTAAAAATAAAAGTTGTTCTCAAACAACCATTATTGATTTAGAAGATAAAAATATTAAATGACAAGGAGATAAATAATATGGAAAAAATAAAAAGAAATATTGCTAAATTATTAATTTCAATAAATGATGGTGAATTTGATGGATATGGGCAAAATACTATGAAGCAAATGATTTATGCTGAATTAGAAAAAATTTTTAATCAAATTAATAAAGAAAGTTTTTAAAATGCGAAATATACAAAGAATTACAAATAAAAGGATGTGAATAATATGTGAAAAGATGAAGATGGCAAAGTTTACACAGAAGAAGATTTATTTAATGAAGCATTAGAAGAATGTCATTCAGAAGAAAGTGCTTATGACTATATTGAAAAATTAATTATGGAAAAGAATTTGGAGGAATTAGAAAATGAAAACATTACAAGATTTAATTAAAGATTTAACAGGAATAACTGTTGAACAAGAAAAAATCAATGAATATTTAGCAAGTGAAAAATTAGATTTACAAGGTGCTAATTTAGAATATGCTTGTTTACGAGATGCTAATTTATCTTATACTGATTTACGAGGTGTTAATTTATCTTGTGCTGATTTAGAAGGTATTAAAATCACTAAGCAACAATTAGAACAATTAACTGTTATTGAGGAGAATGAATAATG
>NZ_PUUH01000224.1:0-777 GCF_002968355.1 Spiroplasma sp. ChiS
CACATGTGCCAAATGGCGAATTACATGGGAATTTATCGCCAAGATGTTCAGCGTATGATGCGTGAGGTCCAAGAAAACGGTAAATTAGATTTTTTAGATGTCGAACCTAATGAAAAAGAAAATGATACACCTAAAGAATTTAATAAAGAACCTCTTTATAAATCACCTTATAATTTAATCTCAGATGATGTAAAAGTTAATCAAATAATCTATAAAGGAAAAGAAAAAAATGATAAATGAAATACGTTTAATGGGTCATCTTACCCATGATTTAAAAAAGGAATATGTCAAAATCAATAACGAGGAAACAACAGTTGTTAATTTTCAAATCGCGGTTAATTCACATAAAGATAAAGACAAAAATAAAACATTATTTGTTAATTGTGTCGTTTTTCGACAACAAGCGGATAATCTCTTTACCTATTTAGTAAAAGGAGACCGCCTTTATGTTGCAGGTTCGTTATCTATTCAAAAATATAACGACCAAAATGGAAAAGAAAAAAACAGCACGAAAGTGATTGTTTCTAAACTTGTTTTCTTAAATAATAATAAAGAAAAAGACCAATAATTACCTTTTTAAAAAAATATCAATCAAATTAAGGAGTTTTAAAAAATGGCTAACAAACAAAAATGTGAAAAAGAATATCACGAATATTGTCAATGTTGCGGACATTCTTTGGGAATTGATTTAAGTAATAAATATTTAAATTTATTCGGTTCAATATTGGGTTTTATGACTTTTTTTAGTGTTTCAATTTGGTTATTATATTCTATTTT
>NZ_PUUH01000225.1:0-10016 GCF_002968355.1 Spiroplasma sp. ChiS
TTAAGTATGTGGATTATTTATTCCATAATTTCTTAAAATATAGTAAATATTATTTATTCCATAATTTCTTAAAATATAGTAAATACCCCAAAATAATTTATACAGCCAATATTTTTAAAACATGTTGTTTTCGATAAAATTTATTAATATTAGTACATTTAACTAAAAAGTCTGTTCCCAAATTAGTCATTTTTTCTTCGCTCCTCTTGTTTTTATCTGCAATTACTAAAATTATATATGAAAAATCAGTCAATTTTGACTGATTTTTCATATATTTTTTACTTTTATCTAAAATATCATGGATGGTTAATTGTAACTCTTTTGTTTCATCAATTGCTAAATCTTTTTTAAATTTAGCTTTTGTTACACTCTTATTTTTAATTTCTTTAAAATCAACTCTTTGCATTGTTTGTTCATGATTATTTGAGGTAACATTTCTTAACCCTACCTTAATTGTTCCGGCTGGAGCTTGTTCAATTGCTTTTAACCATTCTGTTCGTGATTTTACTTTTATCGTAGACTTATCTTTTGGGTTATCTTTTTCACTATTATTAAACTCAAAATCAATTTTTTGTTGTCTATTTTTTAAGAAGAGTCTCCACTGTCGTAACCACTTTGCCAAAAGTTGGTTTTTCTTCAGGAAGAGAAGGAACAAGCAGTTTTCTATTTTTTTGGTGATTATTTTGTTGTGCTTGTGCTTTTACTAATGCTACTTTAACTTGTTCACGTTGTTTTTTTCAATTAGCATGTCTACTGTTGTTTTTACTTTTCCAAATGTTTTACGAACAAACAATGGTGATGGTTCTTGTTCAGATGGCGCTGCAATTATGGCAGTTTCCACATTTGTTACTGGTTGTTCCGATTGTTGTTTACTTTGTTGTTCTTTTCGAAATTTCTTTTTTGTTTCTTTTATATTTTTATTTTTCTGGCGCATTTTTTCTCCGCGTGGTTTAACCACAATGTTTTTTGTTAATACTTTTCTTACTATTAGCATGATGATCCAGCGTTGTTATTGGCTCTGCTGTTGCAATCACCTGCTCGACTTGATAAATTTCTTCTGGTGGAATCATTAATGCTAATTTAACCTTGAGATCACTTTCTTCATCGTTAGTATTATCTGCTGTGATTGTTTCTTGATTATAACTTTTTTCACTTGATTCTGTCTTATTAAGAACAGAATTATTTGTTGCCTGTGTTACTTCAATTAAGGGTTTAATATTATTGGCATTATCATGTTCATTATGATGAAACGAATGCTTTTTTCCAGCAGTACTACTACTTTCTAATCCTTTTTTTGATGGGATTACTTTTAAATCATAATAATGTGGAATAACAATATCAACAATATTTTCAAAACCTAAGGTATGATTGGCAGTAACTAATTTATGAACAGTCATTTTATCAGTATTAAATAACTCAATTTCATCATTTTGATTTAACATATGCAAGATATCTTTCCCTTTTGTTAAAAACGTTCAGCGAACAAGTTCATTAATATCTTTATTTAATTTATATAATCGTGTTCCTTTTACCGGTCGCGTTGATGTAGGAATTTCTGTTAAAGAAATTTTTTTCCCAGTATGAAGATTAGTAATTAATACTAAATTATCATCTTCACAATAACCCGCGTTAATAACAACATCATCACGTAGATTAATTGATTTAACCCCTGCTGTTCGTAACCCTAATGTTGGAATTTGTTTTTTACGATATTTAACAATAAAACCATTTGCTGTTGTTATGACCACATATGGATGATGACAAACTAATTGACTAGCAACAACTTCATCATCATTTTTTAAATTAATAGCTTTAAGTGCTTTACTAATCCGTGTCGCTTCAAAATCTTTAACGGCTGTTTTTTTAATCATTCCATTTTTAGTTGCTAACATAATGTATTGTTCTTTTTTATTAAAATCATTTAATAAGAAAGCACTAATAATTTTTTCTTCTCCTGGTAACTCAGAAATAGTATTAATATGTTCACCAATATCACGTAGTCGAACTGTTTTAATTTTATAAACTGGAATAATAACATAATTCCCTTTTGAAGTAATTAACAAAATTTTATCGGAAGTATTAGCTTGAAAATCAGCAATTCATAAATCCCCTGGTTTTCGTTTAAATTCTTCGGTTACTAATCGCGCTAATTGATTATTTTCTAAGGCTTTTAAATATCCATCTCGTGAAATTCAAATGTTCAAATCTTTTTCAATAATTGTTTCTGTTTTTTGAATTTCAATTGCTTCAATTTCATTTTCAATCACACTACGACGACGAGAAGCAAATTTTTTCTTAATTAATTCTAGTTGATGAATAATAACACTATTTAATTTATTAATATCACGTAAAATTGCTTTTAATTCAGCAATTGTTGCAATTAATTCTTTTTGTTCTGCTTTTAATTGCAAAATATCCGTTGAAGTTAATCGATATAATCGTAATTGTACAATTGCTTCTGCTTGAATTTGGGTAAAACCAAATTTTTTTACTAAATTATGAATTGCATCACTACGATCTTTTGAATGGCGAATGACAGCAATCACTTCATCTAAAATACTAATTGTTTTGATTAATCCAGCAACAATTTCTGAGCGTTTTTGTGCTCGTGCTAATTCAAAGCGAGAACGATTAGTAATAACTTCTTGTTGATGTTCAACATAATGGGTTAAAATTTCTTTTAGTCCTAATTGTCGTGGTTGTTTGTTTGCAATAGCAACCATATTAAAATTATATGAAATTTGTAAATTAGTATTTTTTAATAAAAATTTCCGTACTGTTTCAACATTAGCTTGTTTACCTAATTCAATAACAATTCGTAGCCCTTCGCGGTCTGTTTCATCACGAACTTCTTTAATATTTAATCCTGGTTCATTATATTTAATATCATCAATCTTTTTAACTAAGTCTTGTTTAACAACTTCATATGGAATCTCAGTAATTACTAAAGCATTGTTTTCAAATTTAATTTTGCTACGAACAATAATTTTTCCTTTTCCTGTTTGATATGCCTCTAAGATTTCACTTTTTCCCTGAATAATGCCTCCGGTTGGAAAATCAGGTCCTTTAACATATTTTACTAAATCTTTAACCGTACTGTCTGGTTTTTCAATAAAATGAATTGTTGCATTAATAATTTCATGTAAATTATGCGGTGGAATATTTGTGGCATATCCAGCAGCAATCCCGGTTGAACCATTAACTAATAAATTTGGAAATAAGGCTGGTAATACAACTGGTTCTTGTTCTGAATCATCAAAATTAGGAGCAAACGCAACTGTTTTTTTATCAAGATCTTGTAATAAAAATGAGGAAATTTCACTTAAACGAGTTTCAGTATAACGCATAGCTGCCGCTGGGTCTCCATCAATTGAACCATTGTTTCCATGCATATCAATTAATGGATAACGAACTTTTCAATTTTGAGATAACCTTACCATTGCATCATAAACCGATGTATCACCATGGGGATGATATTTTCCAATTACTTCCCCAACAATCCGTGCTGATTTTTTATAACTCGTATTAAAAGTTAATCGTAATTCATTAATTGCAAATAAAATACGGCGTTGTACTGGTTTTAAACCATCACGAACATCAGGCAAGGCTCGATCTTGAATAATATATTTGGCATAACGTCCAAAGCGTTCTGACATAATATCATTTAAACTATAAACTAATTCATTTTCTTTTTCGTTATTACTCATTTCTAAATTCCTCTCTGTAAATCAACTTTCATCATTTCATTTTTGATTATAAACTTTTTATAATCAATTTGATAAAATAACTTGTGCCCTAATTTTGTTAATATTCAATAATCCTTATGCTTGTCATAAGTAAACAATTGGTGGTGATGGGTTAATAATAACAATGTTCGAAAATATGCTAAGATTTGGTCATTAAGATTATTACAAATTTCAATTAACTGTAGTAACTCTAACAAAATATCTGTTTGTATTTTAAATTCTTGTTGATAGTAAATTGTTGTTGCTGATTTAATCATATACTTACCCGTTTTAGATAATCAGTCAATTTCACATTGATAAAATAAGGTTCCTTCAATTAATAATAATTTATAAATTGTTAAATTTAACATATTTAATTGCTGATTAATTTTTAGTGGTAAATTTTTAGGTGTAATTAATTTTCTTTTTTTCATATTAATTCCCATATTAATTTTTTGCCAAGCAAATAAAATTATTAATATATTATAATTATAGTAGTTTAATTCAAAAGCAATAATTTTATCGTTAAAAAAGTGAATACCATGTTTTGTTAACAAATATAAGTTACTACTTGATTCTAACTGATAAAGTGGCTCTGCTTCTTGCATAATTTTTTTTCAAAAAATTTCTTTTTCAGCAGTCTGTTGTGCTGCTAATAATAAAATTTCATAACATCAACTTAATGCTGTTTCATCTACTATTCCAAGTATTGTATTTTCACTATATTCAATGCCACTATTTGTTCAAACTTCTAATGTCAATGTTGTTTTTGTTTCTTTTATTTTAATAAGTCACAACTGAAAATTTTGATATTGACTAAGAGTTAGATTGGTTTGATTTAGTTTATTAATTAATTTTTTGATTGCTTGTAACATTGTTGGCCTATTTAATTAATGATTGCTTGAAAATCATCTTCTAAAGTAAACTTAACATTTTCATCAATTCAATCTTTTCGTTTTTTAGCATCATCTCCCATTAAGGTTACAATCCGTCTTTCAGCCATAACGGCATCATCAATTGTTACTAAAATTAATTGACGAGTTTGAGGATTCATTGTTGTTTCTCATAATTGTTCTGCATTCATTTCTCCTAACCCTTTATAACGTTGTAATTCAAATTTACCATGAAATTGACTTAATTTATTTTTTAATTCTGTTTCATCTCATGCATATTCAATATGTTTATTTTTGGTGCTAGTAATTTTAAATAAAGGTGGCAAAGCAAGATAAACACGATGATTTTCAATTAATGGTCGCATATAACGATAAAAAAATGTTAATAGTAAAGTTTGAATATGTGCCCCATCAGTATCTGCATCGGTCATAATAATTACTTTACCATAGTTGGCATCATTAATGTCAAAACCATTTCCCACTCCTGCACCAATGGCATTAATCATTAAATTAATTTCTTCATTATTCATTAAATCTTGAAGTTTTGCTTTTTCAGCATTAATTACTTTTCCTCGTAATGGTAAAATTGCTTGAAAACGACGATCACGTCCTAATTTGGCACTTCCCCCAGCAGAATCTCCTTCAACTAAAAAAATCTCATTATTAAATTTATTTCGATTTTGAGCAGGGGTTAATTTTCCTGTTAATAAACGATCACTATTACCCCGTTTTTTGCTATTGCGCGCTGCTTCACGTGCTTTCCGAGCTTCTTCACGAACATTACGAGCTAGTAATGCTTTTTCAATAATAGTGTAAGCATTTGTTTTATTTTCTGTTAATCAAAATCCAAATTGTTTTGCTACAATCGTTTCAACTGCAACTCGAGCTTCATAAGTTCCTAATTTTCCTTTGGTTTGTCCTTCATATTGAATTAAATTTTCAGGAATTTTTACTGAAACAATAGCCGTTAGTCCTTCACGTGTATCAACTGAATCAAGATTTTTATCTTTTTCTTTTAACAATCCTTCTTTCCGAGCATAATCATTAATTACTTTTGTTAATCCTGTTCGGAATCCAACAACATGGCTACCACCTTCGCTTGTTTTAACATTATTTGCAAAACTAAGTAAATTTTCATTAAATTCAGTTGAATATTGTAATGCTATTTCAACTTCGATTTGTTTTTCTACTCCTTTTAACATAATAATTGGAGTAATAATTTTTTTATCTTCATTCATATAAGTAATGAACTCTTTTAAACCATTATTAAATAAATATGATACTTTTTTATCAGTTCGTTGGTCAGTCAATGTTAACTTAACCCCGCTATTTAAAAATGATGATTCACGAATTCGTTCTGAAATTGTTGAAAAAGAAAAATCAATTACTTTAAAAATCTTATGATCAGGTAAAAAAGTAACTGTTGTTCCCGTTTTCGTTGTTGTTCCAATTTTTGTTAATGGTTCTTTAACTTGACCACCATTTGCGAATTTAATACTTCAAACTTTGTGATCACGATAAATTGTGACATCAAAAGTGGCCGATAAAGCGTTAACAACTGAAGAACCAACACCATGTAGTCCGCCTGCTGTTTTATAACCATCACCACCAAATTTTCCACCAGCATGTAAAACTGAAAAAATTACTTCTGGGGTTGATTTTCCAGATGAATGAATTCCAGTTGGAACACCACGCCCATTATCTGCCACCATAATAGCATTATTCTTATAAATAATAATATCAATTTCATTACAATAACCAGCTAATGCCTCATCAATTGAATTATCAATAATTTCTCAAACTAAATGATGTAATCCACGAACATCAGTTGACCCAATATACATTCCTGGACGTTTTCGAACTGCATCTAGTCCTTCTAAAATCTGAATTGATGATTCATCATACTTTAATGTTTTATCTTCAATACTCATATCCTCTATCATTCCTTTTAAATATAATTTTCACTATTACTATTTTATATTATAATGCTTTTATTTACAATTATTTACTAAATTATTTCTAATTGCTATATAATAATAAAAGAGAGGTGACGGAATGACATTATATGGATATTTAGGAAAAGCTATTACAGCAATAATTGGATACTTAATTGGTTCTTTTAGTTGGTCAATTTTTATTAGTAAAAAAATTTATAAAATTGATGTGCGTGATTATCATTCTAAAAATGCCGGAGCCACAAATACTAGTCGTGTTTTAGGAAAAAAATGAGGTTTTGCCATCATGTTTTTAGATATGCTAAAAGTTACTATTACAATGTTTATTGCCTTTGGTATTAGTTGTATTAATATTAATGGTGTTAATTTTGGTTCAACTAGTTATTATATTCCAGCTTTTTTTGTTTTAATTGGTCATTCTTATCCAATTTATTATAAATTTAAAGGTGGAAAAACAGTTTCGTCTTTTTTAGGTTTATTATGAATGACTAATCCATATTATTTTTTAATTGCTACAGTTGTTTGATGAAGTACAATTTTTATTTGAAAACGAGTTTCTGTTTCTTCAATTTTAGCAGCACTATTTATAGGAGCATTATGTTGAATTCCACAATTAAGTGGCATTGATATTATCAATTTTAATGGTGATTTACTTCAAAATTCTCACCTTGTTTGAGTGAATTACTTACATTATGTTAATTATGATAATTACTACGATAGTTTAGCTTTAATTAATATTATTATTACTTTAAGTGCTATTTTCTTAATCTTAAAACATCATCAAAATATTACTCGTTTATTAAAAGGAACCGAAAAGCCTTATGATTTTAAAGGGAAATCTGATTTAGAAAATGGTAATCTTTCAAAACACAATAAAATAAAAAACACTAATAATTACCCATAGTTTTAAGTACTTAATAAGTTAAATGAAAAATGCTTTCATTCTAAAGAACTGAAAGCATTTTTCATTTTTAAAATTTTTGTTTATTAACAAAACTTAAGCTACCTTAAATTCAATTATCTGTAAAAAGTTATAATTACCATCATTAATATTGGTTTCACCCTTGTTTGGATTAAACATAAAACTATAAAAAAGTTGCTATACGATAAGTAAACATTGTTTGAAATGAGTGAGTATGTCTTAGTATCATTATTTCATGAATAAAATAATTGAAAAGTTATAGATTTTTTATTTTCAATTCAATTAATTTTATTGTTAAATTTACTTATATTGTACTTGTAATCATAAGAAAACTTTGTATTTCAGTCTAATGACTTCCAATAAAAGCTAAAAACATATTTCAAAAATGTGTTAAAGTTGTCTAACATTTGGTTCTGTTTATACTTCGTTCTAATTTTTTTAACAATTTCATCAAAGTTAACTTGATTCATATTAAAAACAAGACGATTATTTTCATTATATGTTTCTAATTGATAATAATGTCAAAAACCCATTATTGTTTTTGCAAATATGATTAAGTCAGTATCAAATTTATTTTTTTCTCTCAATATTGTTATTGGTGCTTTTAATTCAATATTGAAACTTAAAATTTTAAGTGGGAGATTCTCAATAATAAAGTTATCCAAGAAATTGAAAGATTTTAATGTTGCTTGTATATAATACTCATTATGAATTAATAATCTATCAAAATCAATCAATTTTTTATAAAATTTTAAAAAGTTTTCTGGGGTTAATTTAGCAGGATTATACCCTTCACCCTCTCATGTCAAGACAGAAAACATTGACTTTTGATACTTCTTATCATATAAATTCAACATAGTCATGTTTGCGTCTTTATTAATAAAATTTATTGAATCTATATTACGAAACGAAATATTTTCATCACTTAAAGATTTCGCAATAAATAATCTTATTGTTTCATTATAACTGACATAATTATTAGCATCCTTATTTATTGGTACAATATTTTTAAAATTTTCTTTTTTAAAAATATTATTAAGAAAAATAGTAAAATACTTTATAAGGTCATCTTGTATTTTACTTAAAACATCTAAATTATTATTAATCACTGTTACATTTATTAATCTTATCCTGCACTGGTAATAATTCTTTAAAGCGCACTTCATAAGCAATATTAACCTGGACTCTAATTCCTAATACTGCTTGGGGAGTATCTTGTACTAACTTTGCTATCTTATCAAAATTAATATTATATAAATCAAATGAAATGTCATTTTCTCCTAAGAATAATGGCATTGTATCAACATAATAATTTGAATATCGATCTCGTAAATGTTGATTCAAATTATTAAACTCTGCTTTAAAACCAACAAGCAACTGATGTAAAAAACGATATTTACTAATTGCTGTGCTCGTTAAAGTTAATAAGCCATCATTTTTTGTTTTTACTTGTGCGACTAGTTCTTTAAATGATGATATTTGGTCTGGATATTCCTTAATAATATTAATCATTGTTTTTGTTTGCTATCATGTTGATAAAGTTTGCTTTGCTTCCTGTTTTATTTGATTTAAAATTTCAAGATCTTGATGACCTTCCATTTCATCCTCATCACGCTCATGTTTTGTTCGCACTGTACAACTAACAACACCTAAGCTACTACCGAAACCTAAAACAAAAACACTAAAAAGTGTTAATAACCGTTTCATCTAATTGTCACCTTCCTTTTGTGTGATACTTATAATTATACTTATTAAAAAAATGTATAATGTACGATGAAGCGGCAAAAAAACAACTCCTAAAAGGAGGTAATGATAATTAAACAACAAAAAATATATGATGTTAATGATTGTTATAAATTATCATCATTCACAACGAAGAATTTGTATCAAATAAAGTTTTATGAACTTGTGAAAAACATAGAAATTTATTGAATAAAGTAAAAGATAAAACACAAAAGCAATTTTATCAAAAACTAGAAAATTCAAAAATTATCTTTGATTGAGAAACTGGTTTGTTAAAACTTTGATTTTATAAAACTTAATGCAGAGATATTGAAAATAAAGTTTCTAATGTTGGTTGATTAGAAATGGATACTGTTGTTGGAAAAGAACATTTATCTAGTTGTTTAGTTTTAGTAGAACAATCAAGTAAAAAATACTTTGCTATGAAATTAGAAAATCATACTGCTAATGAAGTTTTAGAAAAACTTGAAGAATTAGTTAGAATTAATGGTTTAGTTGGAAAAATTAAAGGAATAATAACAAATCGCGGAAAATAATTTAGTAAATTTGAAGAGATGGAAAAGATTACTGGTTCTAATGTTTATTATTGTGACCCTGGTTCACCAAAACAAAAACCATTAATTGAAAGAATTAACCGTGAATTTAGAAAACGCTTTCCTAAGGGCACAGATTTTAATAAAGTTAGTCAAAAACAAATAGATTGAGTAGTTGATGTAATAAATGATAAAATCCGACCGTGTTTAAATTGAATAAGTGTAAAAGAAATGTTTTTACAGAA
>NZ_PUUH01000226.1:0-775 GCF_002968355.1 Spiroplasma sp. ChiS
ATTAATATAACTTATCCTACTATTAATGATTTTAGTAAGATTGATTATAATGAGTATATTAAATTAATAGTGCCTTTTGATAATGATACGATTTATTATGAAAATAATGTATGAAAAGCAAAACAAGGCGGTGATATACCATCTGATGTTATTAAAGATAGTGATTTAAATAAAGATTATATTGATAAAGAAGATGGAAAATATATTGTTAAAAAAGCACAAAGTGGTAGTTCAATAACAGTTAATGCACCATTACATCAAAAAGATGATAGTAGTTTAGAGTTATTATATAATGAAGAATTTGTTATTGAATACATCAAAAAGATGATAGTAGTTTAGAGTTATTATATAATGAAGAATTTGTTATTGAAGAAAATAAATTATCTTTAAATAAAGGTTTAAAAGATACTATTGAACAAATGTTAAAATGAGTGCTTGAAATAAATAAAAAAATAAAATGAGAAAAAGTAAGTATATCTTATACACCTGATAGTGATAATTCTATTGATATTCCTGAATTTTCAGAAAAATATCGTTATCAAGTTTGATTATCACCAACTAATYGTAAAGTTGCTGAAGGTATGTTATGGCTTGAACCACCTTATTTTACAGAACAGAAAGAAAATAAAACTTTATCTAAACATCAAGCAACTTGTTTTATTGATGATATGGATAAAAACCCTTATAGTATTGCTTTATATAATGCTAGTGGTCGGGTTTATTTAACTAATGGTTCTGATGGTTCTAATATTCCAATTAATAGTGTTCGTATTTT
>NZ_PUUH01000227.1:0-772 GCF_002968355.1 Spiroplasma sp. ChiS
ATTAGTATTAAGTGATGGCGAAAAATTAGTATTAAGTGATGGCGAAAAACAAATTAAAAAAATTTACAAAGCCATAAAAACAAACTATAAAAATAACACTGTATCATATAGTTTGGATAAATTTCATTTAGTAAAAAGATTTAAAGACTTATTTTCATATAGAAATAGAAACAAAATTCATAGATTAAAATATAAATTAGCAAAAATATATTTTTTTACTGGAAATTATGAAGCATTATTAGATTTTTTAATTTGTCAKTTACCCTATGTTATTGACAGCAAAAAGAAATTTTTATTAGAAACTATTGAATTAATTAAAAATAATAAAGATGGTATTGAAAATCAAGCATTAGAATATAATATTGGTTGTCATGTTGAAGGTGATGTTTCACATTATATTAAGGCTGTTAAGGGGCGTGGTGCAAAAATATATTGTAAAGAAACATTTAATAATATGTTAATTGCTTCAATGTTAAGACTTAATAGCAGAATTAATGAAGTTAAAATTAATAAAAATAAAGAAAAAATTGAATCTAATATTTTTAAATTAAATCAATCTCAAAATCAATTTTTATCTTTATAAATAAAAAACTTTTTAAAATTAGTAATAACTTTAAAAAGTACTTTTTAGTGTGTCAAAATTCATAATTTTATAAAATTATTTATTCAATTAAAAATATAATTTTTAAAAAAGTTGAATTTTTTATAAATTTTGTTATCATTTAATCATAAGCGAAACATAATTTGTTTCTAATTACTTAATTTTATTAAA
>NZ_PUUH01000228.1:0-766 GCF_002968355.1 Spiroplasma sp. ChiS
TTAAAAATTGAGTAAAATTAGTTTCTTTAACAGTATTTTTTTGATTATTCCGATAATTATTAATAAATTCAGAACCGTTATCAGTTCTAATTCGTGTTATTTTAACACCAAATATATTTTTAAAATCACTAATTGCTTTTTTAACAGCAGCAATAGCATTATCAATACTCAATTTATCATAAACATATCCTAATGCTAATCTTGTTTTTTTCATCAATAAAATCATAAACATAATACTTTTTATCAACTGGAAATTTACTTGATACAAAATATTTAGCGTCCATCTGTAATAAACCTATTTCTTTAACTTCATATCTTGGATGTTGTTTTTTAATTTCTTTAATTTTATTTTTTATTTTTAATCATCTTTCATCTTTTTTAAGTCAACGAAAAAATGTTTTTAAATTTTTTGGTGCTTTATTTTTTAATTCTTCTCCATGAATTCCTTTTTTTAAATTATAAAACAAAGATAAAACACCACCAGCATGTTTATTACAATATTCAAAATATAAATCACAAATATTTTGACTAACATCATTACTATATTGATAATTAATATTATGTGGTAACGTTGATTTTAATAATAATTCATCAAAATCATTATTTTTATATGCAATTAAAATTTTATTCGCTCAATAATAAAAGGTTGAAAACTTATTTTTAAAATATTTTTTAATTAAATCTTTCAATAAAAATTTACCACTATTAACATAATAATCATTACATAAATTAATATATGAAAATATTTTTTGTTTTATTCTTTTAT
>NZ_PUUH01000229.1:0-765 GCF_002968355.1 Spiroplasma sp. ChiS
ATATTACTTTAACAGTTAAACAGATTAAGTGATTAAACAAAAATTTTAATATTTTACATAATACACCATATTACTTTAACAGTTAAACAGATTAAGTGATTAAACAAAAATTTTAATATTTTACATAATACACCTGAAACAATTTGTAAAATGTATGAGATTGAATTTGACGAAAAATTTCCAATGTGTTTTAAAACACTTTATAAATATATTTATTTAGGATTATTTAATATGGATAAAAAATATCTTTATTTTAAGGGAAAGAAGCGAAAAACAAAAAATAGTACTGATAATCGAGGTAAATTATCAAATTACAGAACTATTGAAGAAGCAAAACATGATAGATATGAATTTGGTTGATTACAAATACTATTGCTAAAAAATTAAGAGAACAAACAGCCGAAGAAGTTGTTAAAACGATTAAAAATATTTTTGAGAATAAATTATTTAAAAATTGTATTAAAGGCATTATTACAGATCAAGGTAAAGAATTTAGTAAATGAGAATAAATTATTTAAAAATTGTATTAAAGGCATTATTACAGATCAAGGTAAAGAATTTAGTAAATGAAAAGAAATTGAAAAAATTACTGGTTCTAATGTTTATTTTTGTGATCCTGGTTCACCAAAGCAAAAACCTCATGTTGAAAGAATAAATAGAGATATTAGGCATTGATTACCTCAAGGAACAGATTTTAATAAAGTTGATAATAAACAATTAAATTGAATAATAAAAACTGTTAATAACAAATTACGACCGTGTCTT
>NZ_PUUH01000230.1:0-761 GCF_002968355.1 Spiroplasma sp. ChiS
TCGCATCGCATAATAAAGAAACGATTAAAAAAATTAAATCCTTTTTTAGCAACGGGTTTTTTCAATGAAATTGGAATAATAATCCCACTTGCTAACTGGCGAATATTATTTCAAATCATACCCTCACGCTGAGCAGTAAACAACGCACGATGTCCAAAATGTCTCGCTAAAACAATTCACGGTATTTTACCACTATGAACTTTTTTCTCATCGTGAGGACTAGTTCCATCAATATACAAATAACTTTCATCAAATAAAATAACACTATCATCTGGGGGAGCCGGTTTTGTTCTATCGGTAAAAATTTTTAAATGTTAAAACTAAACTTTAACTTTATCATCTTCTAACGGATAATTACTATAAATTTCATCTGTCAATAATTTCATAGTTTGCGACAAATAAGTTAAAAGTAATGTTTTACCAGTTCCTAACTTACCAATAATTACCGATAACGGATTATCTCAAACAAAATTTACTAACCGAAAAGCATTTAACTGATAAAAAATATTTTCTCACAATCATCACACAAAATATACACATTGCAAAGCAAATAATATTCAAAATAATAAACCAACACAATACAAAGAAATTATCCAAAGTAATAAATCAATTAAACTAAACAAAAGCATTAAACCACTAATATAACAAAAGTTTTTAAAGAAAAATATAAACTTTTTCATTATTTAAAATACCCAACTATTTTAAAAACCATCCACAAGAAAAACCAAGTTAAAAACAAAATCACAATTCAAACACCAACC
>NZ_PUUH01000231.1:0-759 GCF_002968355.1 Spiroplasma sp. ChiS
ATGAATAATTATTTATAAAAATATCAACAAAAGTGCTTATTGCTAGCACTTTTTTTATTTTTTATTATATAATTTAACTAATAAATAAAGAGGGAGAATACAATGAAAAGATTATTAACTTTATTTGGTGCAATTACATTACTAGGAACAAGCACAACAAATGTAGTTGCTTGTGATAAAACACAAGAATATACACCCGAAGAATTAGCACAATTAAAAGCAGAAAACCAAATAAATACTGATAACCAAGAAATTAAAGACAACTTAGAATGAATAGCAGCACAAGAAAATCCATTTAATACAGTTGATAATAAATATTATTTTGTTGTGTGGCGTGGTAATGAAAATAATTATTGAAGAATTGTTAAATTTAAAAATGACAGTCAAAATACTAAAAAAATTGATAACATTAATGATTATAGTCTTATTTTTCATTGATGAGATAAACCCAAGGTTCACCATTATGATTTGACAGTTAGTGAAATAAAGGGTCATGCAGAACATAGATGAGAAGATTATACAGGAATAAAATATTTTAAATCTGTTTATCGTTGAAATTTAGATACACAAGAACCTAATTTAGTTGTTGATACTGATGGCAATGTAAAAGTTAATGGAGAATAAAAAAGAGATAATTAAATCTCTTTTTGTTTTTTAATTTGGTTTAATTGTAATTTTAATAGGATTATCACTAGTATTTCCCATATTTAATACAAAATCATTTAAGTCTATTGTTATATCTTTATCATTACCAAAATA
>NZ_PUUH01000232.1:0-758 GCF_002968355.1 Spiroplasma sp. ChiS
CATTAATTTACACCTACCATCAAAAATATATAAAATTAATATTTAATACGAATAATTGATATATAATTGATATGTGATAAAATCAATTATATATAAAAAAATAAAAAGGAGCAATTCAAATGAAAAGAATACTTAGCATAATAGGAGCAATCGGATTAACCGCAACAAGCACAACAACATTAATCAGTTGTGAAAAATCTGAAAAACCAAATCATTAATTTACACCTACCATCAAAAATATATAAAATTAATATTTAATACGAATAATTGATATATAATTGATATGTGATAAAATCAATTATATATAAAAAAATAAAAAGGAGCAATTCAAATGAAAAGAATACTTAGCATAATAGGAGCAATCGGATTAACCGCAACAAGCACAACAACATTAATCAGTTGTGAAAAATCTGAAAAACCAAATGATAATAATAAAATAAATAAACCGACAACACCAACACCAAAAGCACAACAACCACCAAAAGATAGTAATTGAAAATTAATTATTAATACCACCGGTCAAGAAAATAGTGGTAAAACTTATATTGGAATTTTTGGAAATAAACCTAATGTTAATATTACAAGTTGAAAAGGAATAGAAGGCGAAGGACTCTGACATTTATATCAATATAAAGCAATTTATCGTTGAGATGGAGTTGGTGAACCACAGATACCTACCATTGATAAAAACACTGGTGAAATTACTGACTGAAAAGAACAAAAAGGAACTAAATAACAGTTCCTTTTTTATATTAATC
>NZ_PUUH01000233.1:0-755 GCF_002968355.1 Spiroplasma sp. ChiS
GATATTATAAGTGATTTAACAATGGTATGCAAAAATTTAATAAGTGAGATTCAAAATTAGCTAAATTAATTAAAATATCATTTTTGAAATTTAATAAAATTTATGGTTATAAAATATTAACTTTAATAATTAATAAAATCTATAATTTATCTTTAAAAGCTCATATGTTATATAGATATATGAAATATTTAAATCTAAAATCTGTTCAAAGAATTAAAAAATTCAAATATAAACTTTCATCTGGGCCTTTTCGATATGAAAATTTATTGAGTCAAAACTTTAGGACTACTGAACTTAATCAAAAACTAGGAACCAATATTACATATTTGCTAACTAATAAAAAAACTTATTATTTATCAATTGTCAAAGATTTTCATAATAACCAAATTTTGGACTATCAAATTAGTAATAATTTAGGTACTAATTTTGTTTTAAAAAATATTATTAATGCTTGAATAAAAGCTGGTAAACCTAAAACATGAATTTTACAATCTGATCAAGAATTTCATTACACAAATCAAAATTATCAAAGACTTTGCAATTATTTAGGAATTAAAATATCAATGTCTAAACGAGGTAATCCATATGATATTGACCATACTGAATCATGATTTCGTACAATGAAAAGTGAATTTTTAAATCAAATTTCAAGAAAAAAGAGAACTACAAAATGAATTATAAGTAATTTACCTTATGAAATATTTAAATCTAAAATCTGTTCAAAGAATTAAAAAATTCAAATATAAACTTTCATC
>NZ_PUUH01000234.1:0-14323 GCF_002968355.1 Spiroplasma sp. ChiS
AATTACAAAATTTTAATAATATTTTGTTGAGTGAAAATATTAACGATAAATTACAATTTGATAAATTATTAAATAGTATGTTTAAGATTTCACAGAAATTTTATACTAATTATTTACGTACGATTTTTTATTTAGAAAATAATACTTATGTTCAAGGTTATAATAAAAAATATGGTTTGTTAGTAAATAATGGTTTTAAAATTTACCCACGATATTTTTATTTTTCTGATAAATATAAGCAATTAGATATTAAATTATATTCAGCATTTAAAAATCGGTTTTATACGATTAATAATTATAATGGTGGTTTGTTCCCCAATTTATTTTTATGAAATTTGTGCGATTAATATAAAAAAAGAACTGTTATTCAGTTCCTTTTTGTTCTTTTCAGTCAATAATTTCACCGGTGTTTTGATTGATTGTTGGTATTTGTGGTTCATTATTTAATTCTCATTTATATACAATATCACTAAAAAATCTAGTTCCATATTTTTTTGAACTATTAATTTTTTCTATTTTTCATAAATTAGAATTTTTATGTATTACAATACTACATATTTTTTAATAAACTGTAAATTGTAACTTAATCTAAAAAATATTAAAAAAGGTCAAAACCTTTTTTAACCTGGCACTGCCCTATTTTCACCTTGCGGCTATTGTCGGCGTAATAGTGCTTAACTTCCGTGTTCGGAATGGGAACGGGTGTGTCCACTATGCCATAAGCACCAGATTATATCTGAGAGAAATTATCCGCTCAAAACTAGATAATAAACTGTCTAAAATTTGTAAATAAACTCTCGCTTTTTTGAAGTCCTCGACCTATTAGTATTGGTTAGCTGAACACGTCGCCGTGCTTACACACCCAACCTATCAACCTTGTCGTCTTCAAGGGGTCTTACTCCATAAAGGATGGGAAATCTCATCTTAAAGTATGCTTCTCGCTTAGATGCCTTCAGCGATTATCATTTCCACACATAGCTACCCAGCTGTGCCACTGGCGTGACAACTGGAGCACCAGAGGTGTGTCCATCCCGGCCCTCTCGTACTAGGGACAGATCTCTTCAAATTTCCTACGCCCACAACAGATAGGGACCAAACTGTCTCACGACGTTCTGAACCCAGCTCGCGTACCGCTTTAATGGGCGAACAGCCCAACCCTTGGAACCAACTTCAGCTCCAGGATGCGATGAGCCGACATCGAGGTGCCAAACCTCCCCGTCGATGTGAACTCTTGGGGGAGATCAGCCTGTTATCCCCAGGGTAACTTTTATCCGTTGAGCGACGGCCCTTCCACACGGGACCGCCGGATCACTAAGCCCAGCTTTCGCTCCTGTTCGACTTGTAAGTCTCACAGTCAAGCACCCTTCTACCTTTGCGCTCTATGTATGATTTCCGACCATACTGAGGGTACCTTTGGGCGCCTCCGTTACATTTTAGGAGGCGACCGCCCCAGTCAAACTACCCACCTGACACTGTCTCTGATCTGGCTTACAGATCTAGGTTAGGATTCCGACATAACAAGGGTGGTATTCCAAGGATGACTCCACAACAACTAGCGTTACTGCTTCAAAGTCTCCCACCTATCCTATACATGCTATATCAAAACCCAATATCAAGCTATAGTAAAGCTCCATGGGGTCTTTCCGTCTAGTTGCGGGTAACCTGCATCTTCACAGGTACTAAAATTTCACCGAGTCTGCAGCCGAGACAGCGAAGGGATCATTACGCCTTTCGTGCGGGTCAGAACTTACCTGACAAGGAATTTCGCTACCTTAGGACCGTTATAGTTACGGCCGCCGTTCACTGGGGCTTCGGTTCAAAGCTTCGCTAATGCTAACTAATCCCCTTAACCTTCCAGCACTGGGCAGGCGTCACCCCCTATACGTCGTCTTACGACTTTGCAGAGAGCTGTGTTTTTGCTAAACAGTTGCCCCTTCCTCTTCACTGCGGCTCATATTGCTATGAGCACCCCTTCTCGCTAACTTACGGGGTTATTTTGCAGAGTTCCTTAGCTACAGTTATCTCGCTTGCCTTAGGATTCTCTCCTTGACCACGTGTGTTCGTTCTAGGTACAGGCACCATATAAATAGTGCTAGAAGCTTTTCTTGGAAGCATGGAGTCATATACTTCGCTACTAGGCGAACCGTTCGCTCCCCATCACACTTCAAGGTTATGCAAGGCGGATTTGCCAACCTTACCCTCTTTGTGCTTAGCCCGGAGAATCCAATAACCGGGATATACTATCCTTCTCCGTCACTCCATCGCTCTATATGGTGGTACAGGAATATCAACCTGTTGTCCATCGACTACGCCTTTCGGCCTCGCCTTAGGTCCTGACTAACCCTGGGTGGACGAACCTTGCCCAGGAAACCTTGGTCAAACGGCATGAGGGATTCTCACCCTCAAACGTTACTCATGCCGGCATTCTCACTTCTAACCAGTCCAGCAGTCCTCACGGTCTACCTTCATCCCTGTTAGAACGCTCCCCTACCGCCCTGTATATAAATATACAAAACCCATAGCTTCGGTATTATGCTTAGCCCCGGTACATTTTCGGCGCAAAGTTACTCGACTAGTGAGCTGTTACGCACTCTTTAAAGGGTGGCTGCTTCTAAGCCAACCTCCTAGCTGTCTAAGCGACTTCACATCCTTACACACTTAGCATAAATTTTGGGACCTTAGCTGATGATCTGGGCTGTTTCCCTTACGTGCATGGACCTTATCACCCATGTACTGACTGCCGAGTATACAAAATTGGCATTCGGAGTTTAATTGCATTCAGTACCCCTAGGTGGGGCCATCATACATTTAGTGCTCTACCTCCAACTTGCTAACCTCGACGCTAGCCCTAAAGCTATATCGGGGAGAACCAGCTATCTCCAGGTTCGATTGGAATTTCACCCCTAGCCACAAGTCATCCGCGGTCTTTTCAACGAACGTCGGTTCGGTCCTCCATTAAGTTTTACCTCAACTTCAACCTGCTCATGGCTAGATCACCTGGTTTCGGGTCTATGACAACATACTAAACGCCCTATTAAGGCTCGCTTTCACTACGGCTCCGTATTTTCTACTTAACCTTGCATGCTATCATAACTCGCCGGCTCATTCTACAAAAGGCACGCCGTCACCCATTAACGGGCTCCGACTTCTTGTAGGCATATGGTTTCAGGTACTATTTCACTTCCCTCCCGGGGTGCTTTTCACCTTTCCCTCACGGTACTGGTTCACTATCGGTGAATAGGTAGTATTTAGCCTTACGCGGTGGTCCGCGTTGATTCCGACAAGATTTCACGTGTCTCGCCGTACTCAGGATTCCATTTCGAGTCTTGTCTATTTCGTATACGGGGCTATCACCCTCTACGGCATGGTTTCCCAACCATTTCTACTATAAACAAGTTTTGTAACTCTACTATTATGGTCCTACAACCCCAGATAAATCTGGTTTGGGCTGTTCCCCGTTCGCTCGCCGCTACTAAGAGAATCGCATTCGCTTTCTTTTCCTCTAGGTACTAAGATGTTTCAATTCCCTAGGTATACCTTCACTATAACTATTTATTCATTATAGGATGATGAGAGATTAATCTCACCGGGTTTCCCCATTCGGACATGTCCGGATCAAAGCTTACTTCCAGCTCCCCGAACCTTATCGCAGGTAGTCACGTCCTTCATCGTCTCCTATTCCCAAGGCATTCACCATACGCCCTTTGTAACTTCAAAGTTTTATAAATTATTTGACTTGATTTTAAATCAGTTTTTTGAGAATCATTTACAAATATAACTGTGAAATTTTAGTTATTTTTTAAAAATAACAGAAATTTTGAATTATTGTTATTTTAATCATGTGATTAAAATAACTAGATGTCTATTATCCAGTTTTCAAAGAACAATTCCAATAACATTTACTTGTTATTTTCAGAGAAACTAATCTCTGAAAACTAAACATAACGGTCATTAAAGCTAGTTAATTACTATAAAGTATTAACTCCATAGAAAGGAGGTGATCCATCCGCACGTTCTCGTACGGATACCTTGTTACGACTTCACCCTAATCATTAATCCTACCTTGGGCGGCTTCCTCCTTGCGGTTAGAATACCGACTTCTGGTATTATCAACTCTCATGGTGTGACGGGCGGTGTGTACAAGACCCGAGAACGTATTCACCGCGACATTGCTGATTCGCGATTACTAGCGATTCCGGCTTCATGAGGGCGAGTTGCAGCCCTCAATCCGAACTGAGATCGGCTTTTTCAGATTAGCTCCCTCTTACGAGATCGCAACTGTTTGTACCGACCATTGTAGCACGTGTGTAGCCCAAGATATAAGGGGCATGCTGATTTGACGTCATCCCCACCTTCCTCTAGCTTACACTAGCAGTCCCGTTAGAGTATCTCAACTTAATGGAGTAAATAACGGCAAGGGTTGCGCTCGTTACTGGACTTAACCAAACACCTCACGGCACGAGCTGACGACAACCATGCACCACCTGTCTCAATGTTAACCTCCACTGTATTTCTACAGCTTTGCACTGGATGTCAAGCCTTGGTAAGGTTCTTCGCGTTGCTTCGAATTAAACCACATGCTCCACCGCTTGTGCGGGTCCCCGTCAATTCCTTTGAGTTTCACTCTTGCGAGCATACTACTCAGGCGGAGTACTTAATGCGTTAGCTGCAGCACCGAACTTAGTCCGACACTTAGTACTCATCGTTTACGGCGTAGACTACTAGGGTATCTAATCCTATTTGCTCCCTACGCTTTCGTGCCTAAACGTCAGTGATAGGCCAGTCGACCGCCTTCGCCACCGGTGTTCCTCCATATATCTACGCATTTCACCGCTACACATGGAATTCCATCGACCTCTCCTACACTCTAGCTTAACAGTTTTCAAGGCGAACTGGAGTTGAGCTCCAGAATTTGACCCCAAACTTGTTAAACCGTCTGCGCACGCTTTACGCCCAATAAATCCGGATAACGCTTGCCACCTATGTATTACCGCGGCTGCTGGCACATAGTTAGCCGTGGCTTTCTGGTAAGGTACCGTCAAATAAGTATCATTTCCTATACTTACTGTTCTTCCCTTACAACAGACCTTTACAATCCGAAGACCGTCTTCAGTCACGCGGCATTGCTCCATCAGGCTTTCGCCCATTGTGAAAAATTCCCTACTGCTGCCTCCCGTAGGAGTTCGGGCCGTGTCTCAGTCCCGATGTGGCCGATCAACCTCTCAGTTCGGCTACGTATCATTGTCTTGGTAGGCCATTACCCCACCAACTAACTAATACGCCGCATCCTCATCCATTAGTGATCCAAACGGACCTTTTAACATTCTCTGATGCCAGAAAATGTCGTATGCGGTATTATCAGTCGTTTCCAACTGTTATCCCCCGCTAATGGGTAGATTAGATACGTGTTACTCACCCGTTCGCCACTGGGTGCAAGCACCCCGTTCGACTTGCATGTATTAGGCATGCCGCCAGCGTTCATCCTGAGCCAGGATCAAACTCTCATTAAAAAATATCGTTTTTGTTCCTAACTTTAATGACGGATATTCATTGATTAAATGATTATCTTTTGTTGTTATGTTTAGTTTTCAAAGATCGTTATTGTGTCAGCAAAACACCTTTTAAATTATACAAAATTATGCGTTTATTGTCAATAACTTTTGACTCTTTTTTTCATATTTTTAGTATTTTTTTGATAATGCAAGTAAGTATTTATTATGATTAAGTAATAAATTACTCCCAACTGACACCTTTATAATTATATAAAATCCTCATTTTTTTTGCAATCGTTTTTAGTAAAAATATTAATTTTTTTTACAAAAAACTAATTACTTAAAAAGAACTTATTTTATCCTTTTTTTATTGAAACTATTGTTTATTTACTACTAAATTTTAACTTTTTTATATAAAAAGCCATTTCAAAGGAAATGGCTAATTGGTATTAAGTTAATAATATTAATAATGTTAGTTAAAACTGCTTAAATACGTAACACGGTCAGCAATTATATCGTTATAATAATTTTCTTCATCAAAATTATTGGAACGAAATGATTGAATTCGCCCTTTGACGGCAATAATTGCTTTATCACGTAAACTAATATCTAAATCATCGATATTATTTGTTCATACTTTAACATTAACTAAATCACTGTCATAGTTACCATCTTTATTTTTAAAAGGTCGCTGAATCTTTAGTAAAAATTTCATTAGTTTTCGTTCTGCTTCTTTTTTATCATAAATAATTTCATAAGTTCCTTCTACTTGCCCAACCAATATTACTTGATTCATTCTTTATCATCCTTTCTAAAAACAACCAATATAACTCAATACTTAAAAGAATTAGAAAAAACTTTTTTCAAAAGTAAGAAAAAAATTTACAAAAAGCATTGTTATTTTTGTTTTAAAAAATCAGCCCCTTTTTGAATTTCAACTTTAGATAACCCGGGATAATCTAATTGACGCATAATTTCATAACCAACAATTCCAACTGTATTAGCAACATTTAAACTACGAACTTTTTCTGACATTGGAATGCGAAAAGTTCGTGCTAAATGTTCTTTCAAAATTGCTGTTGGAATACCAGTTGATTCACGTCCAAATAAAATAAAAATTTTTTCATCCTTGGTAAAATCAATTGCACTATGTGGCTGTTGAGCATAACGAGTTGCACAATATAATTTAAGATTTGGATTTAATTGCAAAAAATGATTTCAATCATTATATGTTTCATAATCAGCAAAATCAACATAATTTGCACTACTACGAGTAATAAATCGTTCATCAAAAATAAATCCAAATGGTTCAATTAAATGTAATTTAGCATTAATTGCAACACAAGTTCGCATAATGGCTCCAACATTTTGTGCAATTTCTGGTTCAAATAAAATAATGTTAATTTTTTTTGTTGTTTTCATCTTTTCCTCCTAATCATCATTTTTTAAACATCTGAAAAGCCTTTGAACGATGTGAATACTTATTTTTTTCTATTATAGTTAATTCAGCATAAGTTTGGCCAATTTCAGGTAAGAAAAAAATGGCATCATAACCAAAAACATTAGTACCACTTGGTTCTACAGTAATAAGGCCTTTTGTTACTCCACGGAAATATCTTGTTTCGTTTGTAATTGGATTAATATAACATAAAACACAAACTGCTTGTGCATCACGTTGTTCTAGTGATCGACATTTTTCAATTAATAAATTATTAATAATATTATTATCAGTAATTGGTTCTGCTCAACGGCGAGTATTAACACCAGGAAAATTTCCTAAACCAATAATTTCTAACCCAGAATCATCCGCTAATACTGGCTTATTTAACATTTTACTTAAATAATCAGCTTTTAAAAATGCATTTTCTTCAAAGGATGTTCCTGTTTCAGGAATTTCAGGCACAGGTGTTGTTAAATCTAATAATGATTTAACAATTATATTAATACCTTCAAACATTTCTTTAAATTCTCGTACTTTGTTCTTATTATTAGTAGCAATCCAAATTTCTTCCATTTTTTATTTCCCCGCTTTTCTTTACTATATATATTGTATAATAAAATTAATACTATATATCATACAGAATGGAAGTCAGAAATATGATAAAATACCAAATTAAAGCAAAATTAAATTTAGGTATTACGAACCAAAATTATCAAAGTATTGATAATCTTTTTATCCGTTATAGTAGTCCTTTCACTAATTTATTCATTGATCATCAAAATGAAATTTTTGTTTTAGAACAAATTAAAAATAGTGATTTAACATTACCAATTGTTGATTATGGTTATGATGGTGAACATTTCTTTTTGGTTACACCATATTATCCAACTTTGCAATCCCTTAGTATGGTTAAGCTTACAAACCAAGTCCTAACCCAAGTTGCTACAATAATTAAACAATTATGAAAAACTAAAATTAATACAAATAATCAAATTAAAACATTTAATCCCAAACAATTTTTAATAACATTAAAATCGGCAATTTGTAAGCAATTGGTCAATTTAACAACATATGAAAAAAATCTTGATTATTCAAAATTGCAACCAACAGAACTTGTTTTATGCCATAATGACTTAAATAGTGGCAATTTAGTTTTTTTAAATCAAAAACTCTACTTAATTGATTTTGAATATGCAATATTAAATGATAAATTTTTTGATATTGCTTCATTTGCTTCTGAAACATTAACAACAAAAGCTGAACAAACTTATTGATTTAATCTTTTTAATTTAACATCACAGCAACAAGAAAAAGTAGCAGCATGAATGTATTATCAAAACATTCTATGAATTTATTGAGCGAATTATATGTATGAACAAACAAAAGAAAAAATTTTTTTAACAATTATTGATTTAAAATTAACTAATTTACAAAAAAATAATTAGAGTTCTTTTTTTGTTAGTGCTGAATCAACCGGTGAATTATTGCTTTCTTTTTCATTGCTAACTGGTAATCCAGATTGTTTCTTATTTTTTTTCATTTGAAAATATCCACGAAGATTACGCATTCATACGGTTATAAATGTCCCAACAAAAATAGCACCTAAGAGAAAAAGAAATGATACTAAACAACGATATAAAATCTTATCTCATCCTCATCAATATCCAGTTAAGTAAATGCCATATAGCATTCAAGATAATGCAATTGTATAAGTAAACTGGTCAGCTTGATGAAAATGAAAATAAAACCCCAGACAAGTTAATAAAAAAACACTAAAAACCATTGTTAAACCAAAACCAATTCCAATTCCAACATCATAATGGTAGGTAAAACTTAAGTCAGGAGAAGATAAAAAAAACAATAATAAAAATGGCCCTACTGCTTCAATAATTAAAAATAAAAAACTTTTTCAAAACACTGTTCGTGAAGCATGAAATTCTAAATCATGTTGTATTTCTGGTGGTAAATGTTCTCAATTACTAGTAGACTCTTTTTTATTATTGTTTTTAATGACTTTCATAAGAATCACTAACTCCTCTTTTGCACCTTACCCTTTTATTTTAACATAAAAAAAATTGTTAAACTAACAATTAATATCATGGAGCAGGTGAAGGGAATCGAACCCTCACAGTCAGCTTGGAAGGCTGAAGTTCTACCATTAAACTACACCTGCATTTTAATTTTAAATTTTATCCTAAGCTACAGTAATATATATACCACTGTCTTGACATAATGTCAATTTTATTTAAAAAAAATTGTCCTTATCTTGTGATAATTTCGTAATAGTTATCTAACAAAAATTTCGCAATTATTTATATTATTAATTTGGTGATAACTATGGAAAGAAAATTAACAATGACAGAAAAACATAAATATAAAACTATTGAAAAAGTTATTAATAATGTATCCTGTAAAATGAAATTTGCCAAAACAACTCTTGTTAAAGGGTTGTTTTTTTATTTAAAAAACAATCTAACAATTTAATAAATATTTTGGTGGTCTAACCCAACAGTAATCAGTCTGGAAATAATAGACGCAATAACTTGCGATAGTGGTGATAAGTGCAAGGTCAACATCAAACCACAATAAAAATAGAGATGGTCACTTTATAAATAAATTTGCGATTAGCATTCGGTCCTTCATATGGGTGCAAGTAAATTTAATTTCAAAAACTGAACGATTTGACCTAAAATGGTGCGGATGAAGGAAGACATATATATGTCTGGCGTCTAATTTAAAAATATAGTTGCAGATTTTTAATAGATGCTAAAACAAACATAACACCGCCACCGCTTACCCCCAAGTAAAGCGGATGGCGTAGTAAATAAATAGATAAATACTTATATAACTAATTCTCGCTTTGGCACTTTCACTTGGGAGTGAGTGCCAGCGAGTTAAAAAGGAGAATTAAAAAATGACAGAATATAAAAGTAAATATATTAATAAAACTTAAGATGAAATAACAACATCATTTGATTGAGTTAATTGTCAACCTATTGATTGTCGTATTTCACATCATAAAAAACATTATGATTTTCAATGTTTAGAATGATCAAAAATGTACTTAAATTTATTTAAAGATAAATGAGGTGTTATTGCGTCTTATATGGAACATTACAAAATTAACGATATTTTAGATTTAGCATCAGATGGATGAAAAATATTACAATTTGAGAAAAAAATAAAAGGAATAATTTAGGAGGTAAAGATGAAAAAGAATAGTTGTCTTAAAAAAAGATATTGAGGTTATTGCTTTAAATGTGATAAACAAAATAAATATATCCTTACACACAATGAAATTACTGATGAACATTGAGCATTAAATACTAAAAAGAATTAAAAATAAAAAATGAGTAAATATATTAATGAAAAATGATTTTATAAACATTCAAAACATTCAAAACATGGAATAGTAAATTGTTATTTTAAATGTTGTGCAATATGTATCAAATGTGGAAAAAAGAAACAAATAAGACAAGATCATCTTTTATGATCATAATATGCGATATGTTCAGAAAATAAAAAGAATTAGGAGGAGTTAAATATGAGTATATGAACATTAATAATAATCATAATAAATATTATTTCATGCTTAGTGATATTGCCTTTTACAATATATGGAATAATCGAAGTCATTAAAATTAAAAAAATAATTAAAAAGATTAAAAGCAGCCAGGAATTAAATTATGAATATATGTGAAAAGAATATATGTGAAAAGATGAAGATGGCAAAGTTTACACAGAAGAAGATTTATTTAATAAAGCATTAGAAGAATGTCATTCAGAAGAAAGTGCTTGTGACTATATTGATACTTTAATTGCAGAAAAGAATTTGGAGGAATTAAATTATGAAAACATTACACGAAATGATAAAAGATTTAACAGGAGTTACTGTTGAAAATTGAAAAATAAGAGAATATTTAAGAATTGAAGTATTAGATTTACAAGATGCTTTTTTAAATGGTCCTAATTTAACTCGTACTGTTTTAGCTGGTGCTAATTTACAATGGGCTAATTTATGAGGTGCTGATTTACGTTGGGATGTTTTAAAAGATGCTGATTTACAAGGTGTTAATTTATCTATCTGGTGCTTATTTAAAAAATATTAAAATTACAAAAAAACAATTAGAACAATTAACTGTTATTGAGGAGGATTAATAATGTTAGAAAAATTAAAAGATTGAATTGAAATATATAATAATAATAATTTAAAAATTGAAGTTAAAAGTATACAATCAATTATTTTTAAAGGAAAAATAAAAGACTTTAAAGGTTATGAAATTTTTAAGGATTGTAAAATTATTCATAAATCAGTAAATGCTAATTTTAATTATTATTACATAAATACATCAACTTTGACTAAGCAACAATTAGAACAATTAACTTGTTATTGAGGAAAAAAAATAATGAATATAACAGAATCAATTAAATTTAACAAAATTAAAGAAGAAAATGAAAAAATTAAAAAAGAACTTGCTAAATTAAAGCAATTTCAATTAAAGAAAAGTGATTTTTGAGTTCAATTTTATTGTATAAATTGTGAAAAAGTTGACAGATGTATATTATCAAGTTGTTCAGAAAATACTTTAAGAAAAAACTATGTTTTAAAAGATAATTCTAAATCTAAATATGCTAATTATCCAATAAGGAGGATTAATAATGAATCAATTTATTGCCATTGGTAGAACAACAAAAGATATTGAAATTAAAAGAACACAAAATGGTAAAGAATATGCCATGTTTCAATTAGCAGTAACACGACCACATTCAATTCAAAAAGATACTGATTTTATTACTTGTCAAGTTTGAAATAAACAAGCAAATTTATTACAACAATATTGTCATAAAGGTAGTAAAATTGCAATTACAGGTATTTTACAATCTTATAAAGATAAAGATAATAAAATACAATGAATGGTAAGAGTTTATAGTTGTGAATTTTTACAAACTAATAATAATTTAAAAAAAGATACTTTATCTGAAAAACCACAAGAAAAAATAGAATTTAATTCATCTGATACAAAAGAATTATTTAATAATGATAATGAAAATATTGATACTAATGAAGCAATTTTATGAGATTAAATTTAAAATCTTTATATATTTATAATGATGAATTACATAAGTATAGTATTTTAATCCCTAGTGTTAGTCAAATTGTTAATATTTTATTACCAAAAGACTATTCGCAAATTGATGATAATATTTTAAAATTAGCACAAAATCGTGGAATATGTATACATAATATGATTGATGTTTGAATAAAAAATAATTTTGATGATGAATTAATTGAATTTATTGATTATGAAATAAAATCACATCATGAATTATTTAAAAATTTTATAAAACTATATCAAGAAACTTTTAAAGATATTAAATTTAGACATTATGAAACTGAAAAAAACACTTTATAGTCCTTTAATGTGTGGTACAACTGATTTTATTGGTATAACAACAGATAATGAATATATAATGTGTGATTGAAAAATTACAAGTTCTAATGAAAAAGCGGATATTGAACGCTATATTTGACAATTAAAACTTTATTATTTATTAGAAAAAAACTTTTGTATAGATAATAAAAAAATATTAATGATAATTATAAATCCAAAATTAAAAATAGTAATTAAAGAAAAAGTTAATATTACTAAACAATATTTAAAACAAATTAAAGAAGCCATTTTAATATGACAAGAAAGAGAGAAATGAGAAAATGCCACAAGAAACTAAAACAAAAAAATTAATTGAAAGTATTGGAGAAATTCAATCTGATATAAATCTTTTTGTTGGTAAAAATGCCAGAAATGACCATAATAATTATAATTATTTTACAGAAAGTGACCTCTATCAAACCTTAAAACCACAATTACGTAAACAAGGTATAACTTATACTATTCAAGCAGTTGGAGAACCAAGTTTTACAGAAACACAAAGTAGTAAAGGTGGAAAATTAACAAATTATTATTCAAAAGGATTATTAACACTTTATAAAGGTAGTGAAAAATTAGAATTAGGAATTATTTTATCAGCACAAAATTCAGATATTGCAAAAGCAATTTGTAGTGCTTTAACTTATGGAGCTCGTTATTGATTATGTAAAACTTTTGGTATAGCAACAGATGAATTAGATCCTGATAGTACTGAAATAAGTAAAGAAAATAGTAATCAAGTTATTAAAGAAACTACAAGTGCAACAAAATTAGAACCAGTTATTATTAAAAAACAAAGTGAAGATTTTTATTATCAATTTAAAGAAAGGTTTTTAAAATAATGATAAAAATAGGTATTGACCCATCAGGTACTGGTACTACTGGTATTGTTATTTATGAAGATAATAAATTAAAGGAAAAATTCGAATTTACTAGTATGTCGTGATTAAAACACATATCTTTTATAAAAGATATATTATGCAAATGCAAATATTGTAATTTTCTTAGTATTATAAACATTGAAAATTGTTTACCAACAAATGCTAATGGTTCAAAAGACCGTGATGATTTATTGCGATTACTAGGTGCTATTGAAGCTATTGAAATTAAAAAGAAACATTATACTATTATTAATTGAGTATCTAACTGAGTATCCTCACGACATACTAAATCAGTTGTTAAAAATATGGAAAATTTAAGTAAATATAATGATAGTTGTTTATGAAAATATGATAAAGATACTAATTTAACTTATCAATATGGTAAAGGTTGATTTTATAATAATGAAAAAATAAGTAATCATCTCCGCGATGCAATTATTATTGCTAATTATGAGAGGTAATATTATGAAGAAAACATATAATAAAAAACGAAAAGATAAATATAATCAAAAACGGAAAATATATTATTCTAGCTTTATTCGAAAAACAGTTAATCTTTACTTAAATCAAGAGCAAGAAAAAATCTGAAATAATTTACCACAAAACTATACTTTTTCTGAAAAAGTAGAATATTTTATTAATTATTATATTGTAAATAACAAATAAAAAATAACCTTAATTGGTTATTTTTTAAATGCTATTTGTAAGTTTTTCAATCGCTTCTTTTTTAGCATATTCTTTATCAATAATTTTAACTTGTTTTTTGACATTTTTAATTTGCCCAGTTTTAATTGCTAATTCTGTTGCACTTTCAGCACCGCGTAAATGCTTTTCATGTGCAATTACAGCAGTTCGTAATTCTCTAATTTCTGCTTTATATTTTTTAATTTTTTTAGCAGATAAACCAAGAACGCCAAGACTACCAGTTCCAACTGAACCCGCTAATACAAGTAAAACAATCATTAATGTATCTGTTGAAATATTCATTTTTTTATTTCCTTTCTATCCTTACTAAAACAGTGGCCATCTATTCTTTCAGAACAAAATAATTTATAAAATAGACTATATAACCACCCAAAA
>NZ_PUUH01000235.1:0-9947 GCF_002968355.1 Spiroplasma sp. ChiS
TTATAAAAAATATTATAAAAATTTTTGGTTCAAAACTGTTATTAATATTCTTATTTCTATTAAATCCTACTAAAAATAACCAAATGAAGTGTGCCTTAGCTAAGATATATAATCGATTATAATAAATATTAAAATCCTTTAACCATAACACGGAAAAAGTTTAAAATTTTAATAATACAAAATATAGCAAATGGAATTAATATAATTCACGCTTCACCTAAGAAAACCATTATTAAATCCTACTAAAAATAACCAAATGAAGTGTGCCTTAGCTAAGATATATAATCGATTATAATAAATATTAAAATCCTTTAACCATAACACGGAAAAAGTTTAAAATTTTAATAATACAAAATATAGCAAATGGAATTAATATAATTCACGCTTCACCTAAGAAAACCATTATCTCAGGTAAAATATTTGTTATACCTTCTTTAACTTTTCATAATGCACTAGATAAACCAGTTCAAATACCAGTCATACCCTTAGTCATAGTTTTAGGTGTAGGTTCTGTTAAAAAATTAAACGCTGTTGTTAAATACATACCTAACATTATTTATTACTCTCCTTTGTTTCAATTTCTTTTTTTCTTTTTTCTTTCCTCGAATTTGTTTAATTTTTTGATAAATTGATAAACCAATTCAAGCAAAAATCCCTAATATAATAACAACACTAAATATTGTCGTTAATCAAGTTGGCATATTACATCTCCTCTCTAAAAACTAAAAAATTGAAATTTGCAAACTCGCTCCGCTCGTTGTCGCTTCGCTCCATTAAAAACACTATTGAATAAATTATCCGCTAATAAATTACGCGGAATAATTTATTCTTTTACTTTTTAATTTCAATATCTTTTGCAATCTTATTAACAGTAAAAACCAAATATACAAAATGTATGTGGTTTCTACATCTTTATTAATTAAATAATTAGTATAATGATTAATTACTTTTTTATCATATGCTTTTTGACCTGTTTTAGGATCTAAGACTGGCACTATTAATTTAGATATTTGCTCACCATTACTTTCTAATTCTTTACGATTAAATGGCATTAATTTATTTAAATAATCAATATGATCTTGATAAATACTATCAGGATTAGTACTTGTAATTAATATCATTTTTTATAATCACGAACTGCTTGCATAATTGCTTCTTTTTCTGCTTTACTAAATTCATTTGCTTCTTCTAATCAAATAATACATAAATCAGCACCATTTGCTCGTGCTGTTCCTTTACCTAATACTTGCGATGAATTACTTTTTCTTGCTCCTTGTAATTTAATAAAACTACCATTAGGAAATAATCAAGTAGGTTTATTAAACCTAGCATTATATTGATAATGACCACCTTTTCATTTTTTAGTAGGATTAAGAATTAAACCTATTTTATCTAATGCATCTTGAATATCTTGTTGCATTTCAGCAGTATCAGCACTATTTAATCTAAAACCATATATTGCTATTTTTTATCTTTATTTGCCAACACACCACAACTTAATAATGCTATTAATTCATCAATAGAATAAGTTTTACCTGCTTTACGACTACCTGCTAAATTAATCTCATCTGCTATATACTCTGTATTATTTAATAAACTAATTACTATCTTATTAAGATAGCTATATTCATATAACATTGCCATTATATATCTCTTCCTTTATCTATATTAATCACTAAAGGGGCATAATTTATTTCAGTTTCATTTTCACGACCATAATAATGGGCATATACTGATACACCCCCCTTAGTTTTATTTAAGAGATATAATTTTATATCATTTTCTAATATTCTTATTTTCATTTTAAGTTCATTAAATGCTAATAAATTAGTGTCTTTTAAGGTATTATATTCATCTTCTTCTAAATTACAAAAGATTAATAAGGTTTCTTTTGTGGCAAGTTTAATATTATTTTCTTTACAATATTCATCAAATTTTGTTAATTTTTGCTTTATTTTTGTTAAATTTGCCATTATTCATCACTTTTTATCTACTTTTGCCATCTTTTTTACCTCTTTTTGTCATCACCATTCTACAAAAAAATATAAAAAAGTAAAATAAAAAAGACTTTTGCAAGTCTTTATTTTTAGTAATTTTTAAACAAGCGATTAAGGGTTGATTAATCCTACTTGTATTAAATTACATCACCATCCTAACATCTTTTAATAAAATGTCAACAAAATTGTAAATTTTATGATAAAAATATTTTCAGAAAGGGTTGATTAAATCTTATGAAAAAGAAAAAATATAAACATTTTATTCTTGATGAAAGATATAAGTTAAAAGAATATTTAACATCAGAAACATTTAAAAAGAAAAATGGTACATCTAATTATTCTAAAATAGCAAAAGTAATGAATAAAAGTCCTAATACAATTAGATTAGAGGCTCAAAGACTTGGTGAAGAATATAATCCTGAAAAAGCAAATGATGATTATAAAAAGAAAAGAAAAAAATCTATTAAATATACTATAATTTCAACAAAAGTTGTAAATTATGTAAGAAAAATTTTAAGTAAAAAAAGTTATTCACTAAGATTAATTATTTATGAATATGAAAAAAAGTATAATGAAAAGTTTCCATTTTCACATATGACACTTTATAAATATATTGAATATAAAGTTTTTAATGATGAAAATATTGAAATTAAGAAAAAATTACCATTTAAAGGTAAAAAATATAAAACAAAAAAGAGAAAAGATGATTGTGGTCAATTAACTAATATTAGATTTATTGAAGAAGCAGAACATGAAAAGGGAACTTTTGGTTGATTTCAAATGGATTGTATTGTTGGAAAAGAACATCAGTCTGCTTGTTTAACTTTTACCGAAGAAAAAAGTTTATATACGATTTGTTTTAAATTAAATCAACATAATTCAGAAGAGGTTAATAAAGCTCTTAAAAGTATTATTAGAAATAAACTTTATAAAGTAAATATAAAAGGAATTATTACAGATCAAGGTAAAGAATTTAGTAAATGAAAAGAGATAGAGAAAATTGCTAATGCTAATGTTTATTTTTGTGATGCTGGAACTCCGACACAAAAAGCAAAAGTTGAAAGAATAAATAGAGATATTAGAGAGTATTTACCTAAGGGAACTGATTTTAATACTGTTACTCAAAAAGAAATTAATAAAGTTATGAAAATTATTAATGAAAAGCCGCGACCGAGTTTAGGTTGATTATCCTCCAAAGAGGTATTTTTACAAAATATTAATATTTAATTTTTTTAAATATAAATTATATATTTGTAGCAAACTTTTCTTTTTGTCGTGCTTAAATATTAACTCATATTTAAAAAAGTTATTTTTTTTTGAAAAAATATTGCATTTTTTGATAAAAGGTATATTATCAAATTAATAAGGGTTGATTTACCTAATTGCATCTTTACAATACAGATATAAAAATAAAATTAAATTATTAATTAAGAAAGAAGGAACAATATGCCAGAATTACCAGAAGTTGAAACGGTTCGTCGTATTTTAACAAAACATGTTGTTGGAAAAACAATTACTGATTGTCAAATTTTTTGAAATAAAATAATAAAATATCCTCTTGATTCAAAGGAATTTATAAAAGAGATTGTTAAACAAAAAATTAATCGAATTGATCGAATGGGAAAATATTTATTATTTATATTGGATGATTATGTTTTAATTAGTCACTTACGAATGGAAGGCAAATATTATTTTACATCAAAAGATGAACCTGGCGAATGACAACATATTATGGTTTTATTTGAACTTGATCATCAATTTCAATTGCGCTATCATGATACAAGGAAATTTGGAACAATGCATTTATATAGTAAAAATGATTATTTACAACAAGCACCATTGAATAAGTTAGGATATGAACCATTTGATGAAAAGATTACAGTTTCATATTTGAAGAATGCTTTACAAAATAAATCGCAGCCAATTAAAACAACATTATTGGAACAAAATGTTATTGTTGGAATTGGGAATATTTATGCCAATGAAATTTTATTTGCCTCTAAAATTCATCCTGGTGAAAGAACAAAAAATTTAGTTGATCAAGATTATCAAAATATTATTAAGAATACAAAACTAGTTTTGCAAAAAGCTATTGATGAAGGAGGGACAACAATTGCAACTTACCATCCTGAACCAGGGATGGATGGTAAATTTTTACAACAATTAAAAGTACATGGGCGAAATAAAATGGAATGCCTTAATTGCCATCAATTAATTGATAAAATTTTTATTAATGGACGTGGAACTTATTTTTGTAATTATTGCCAAAAATTAAAATAAAAAGGCATCTCTTGAGTAGAAATGCCCTTTAGAAAAAAATATGAAAAAACTATTTACTAACGGATACCTATCTTTGGGTATTACCTTTTAGGAGGCCCATCCATCAGGTAATGATAAACTCTGTTTGTTTACTATATGTTGCCATATAGTACTTTATTTATAACACGGGATTTTTAAAAAAGGGAACAAGAATTCTAAAAATTCTTTTTTTTCTTTCTTTTTGGTAAATTTTGGTAAATTAGACAAATATTAATAAATTCCTTTGTTTTATACTATTTTTTAAAATAAAAAGTTTATAATATTAACGTAATATTTTATATTAGAAGGGAAAAAGAATTATGGGACAAAAATATCATGCTAGATTAGTTAATGCTAGTGAACTAATTAAAAAAGCACATCAAAATAAATATGCTGTTGGTCATTTTAATATTAATAACCTAGAATGAACAAAAGCTTTATTAGAAGCTGCACAAGCAACAAAAACACCAATTATTTTAGGAGCTTCAGAAGGAGCAATTAAATATATGGGAGGTTATAATTTAGTTGTTGCAATGGTTAATGCGTTATTAGACTCATTAGACATTACGGTTACAGCAGCATTACATTTAGATCATGGTCAATCAGTAGAAAGTTGTAAAATGGCAATTGATGCTGGTTTTTCCTCAGTAATGTATGATGGTAGTCACCATCCATTTGCTGAAAATTTAAAAAATACAAAAGAAGTAGTAGCATATGCAAAAATAAATGCTGTATCAGTTGAAGCTGAAATTGGCACAATTGGTGGAGAAGAAGATGGTGTAGTTGGTGCTGGTGAAATTGGTGATCCAAAAGAAGCTGCAGAAATGGTAGCAACAGGAATTGATTTCCTTGCTGCAGGAATTGGAAATATTCATGGTCCTTATCCAACAGGATGACCAGGTTTAAATTTTCAAGCTTTAGAAGATATTCAAGCTGCTGCAAAAATTGGAATGGTTTTACACGGTGGTAGTGGAATTCAACAAGAACAAGTTAAAAAGGCGATTTCATTAGGAATTAGTAAAATAAATGTTAATACTGAATTACAAATTGCTTTTGCTGTTGCCACAAGAAAATATATTGAAGAGGGAAAAGACAAACCAGAAAATGGAAAAGGGTTTGACCCACGAAAATTATTAAAACCTGGATATGAAGCAATTAAAACAACATTTGATGAATTAACATCATGATTTGGATGCAAAGGTAAGGCATAAAAAACATTTCAAGAATGAAATGTTTTTTTCTTTAACTTTATGTTTAAATAATGTTAATAAACAATTTAAATATAAAGTTTATTATAAGAAGGAGTTTTATTAGTTATGGTTCAAAAATTTAGTAATGTTTATCAATTTTCAACAATAACAAGTTTAGTCGCTGGAAATTTTGATGGTATGATTAAGTTTGAAGCGTTATTAAAGCAAGGTAATTTTGGATTAGGAACTTTTGACCATTTGGATGGTGAATTAATTGTTCTAGATGGTGAGGGGTATCAATTAAAATCAGATGGAACAGTTAATAAAGTTACGGCGAATATGACGAGTCCATTTGCTGTTATGGCATTTTTTGAATAACATCAAAAAATTAATATCTCACAACCAACTAGTTATGAAGAAATTTAAAAAATTATTGTTGAAAATTTACCAAGTTTAAATTTATTTTATGGGATTAAAATTAATGGTTTATTTTCAGAAATAAAAACAAGAACTGTTTCGTGACAAGAAAAACCATATCCAACCTTAGTAAAAGCATCAGAACAGCAAGGAATTCTTAATGTTAAAAATACTAATGGTGATATTTTTGGTTTTTGAACCCCATATTTTGCCAATACATTGGGAGTTAATGGTTTCCATTGTCATTTTATTAATATTGAAAAAAATACTGGGGGTCATGTTTTTGATTTCCAATTAGATTGAGGTATTGTTGAGATATGCTATTTTTCAAAAATTAACTTAGAATTACCCACGAATAAAGAATATTTGGAAAAAAATTTACGGGCTTTTGAATTACAAAAGGAAATTGAATTAGCAGAAAATGCTAAAAAATAGAATTATCTTAAATCTTAAAGTTCTTAATTAAGAACTTTAAGATTTTTTATTTAAAATTATATTTTAATAATTTATATTTTTAAAATAAATTTAGTAATTTAAGCATTTATATTATAAAATTAATACGTAAAGTAAATTAAAAACTATGAAATTAAATTTTTAAATAATAAATAATAAATATAGAAAGTGAGGACATTATAAAAAGATGTGATTTAATAAATCATATAAAGAATTAGAACAAGAATTTAGAAGCAATTTAAATGTTGGATTATCTTCAAAACAGACTAAAGAAAGACTAATTAAAAATGGAAAAAATGAATTAACAAAACCTAAAAACAAACATTGAATTTTAATTTTTTTAGTTTCATTATTAGATCCATTATCTCTTATTTTAATTATTGCAGGAGTTACTTCGGTTATTATTGAAAAAGTTGTTAATAATCGAATTTATGTGATAGATTTCATTGTGATTCTATGTATTTGTTTTATTAAATGCCTTCATTCAAACACTTGAACAAATTAAAGCAAGGAAATCACTTGATTCTTTAAAAAAATGACAATTCCAGTAACGATCGTTAAACGAGATGGTGCAATTTTTGAAATCCCAGTCGATGAATTAGTCATTGGGGATATTGTTATTTTAGAAGCAGGAAAATATATTCCAGCGGATATTCGCATTTTAGAAGCAAATAATTTATTAATTGATGAAGCAGCCTTAACTGGTGAATCAGTTCCTGTTGAAAAAAATAGTGAAATAATTTTAAAAGAAAAATTAGTGTTAGCAGAACAGACTAATATGGTTTTTATGTCAAATTTTATTACAAATGGTCGAACAGTTGGAATTATTGTTGCAAATGCTGTTGATAGTGAAATTGGCAAAATTGCTGCTTATATTGTTAAAACAAAACAAGAAAAAACACCATTGCAGTTACGCTTAACAAAATTAACAAAAGTTGTCAGTATTTTTGCAATTTTATTAGCAATTTTTGTTTTTGTTTTCTTTTTATTAACTGATGAAAATAGTTGACCAATTAATTTGATGACAGCGGTTACAATTGCAATTGCTGTTATCCCGGAGTTTTTAATTGTCATTGTGTCAGTTATTTTATCATTATCAGTAAAGCGAATGACAAAAGTTAATGTTATTGTTAAAAAGTTAGATGCAGTTGAAACATTAGGCTCAGTTAATGTTATTTGTTCAGATAAAAAAGGAACTTTGACGCAAAATAAAATGACCGTTAAAGAGATTATTTTCAATAATGAAATTTTTAAAGAAAATGATTTTAATTATCAACAAAATAATAAGGCAGCTTTTCATTTTATTAATTGTCTAACTTTATGTAATGATGCTATTAATCAAAAAAAAGAACGAATTGGTGATCCAACCGAAATTACTTTAATTGATTTTACAAGAAGATTTACAATTAGTGAAATAGAATATCGTGAAAAATATCTTCGTGTTTTAGAAGTTCCCTTTGATTCTGACCGAAAATTAATGTCAACTGTTAATCATGTTGATAAGCAAGAATTTGTTTATACAAAAGGTGCTCTTGACCAATTATTAATGCAGTGTAATTGAATTTATTTAAATAATGAAATTGTCCCATTAACTGAAGCAATGAAGGAAGAAATTCAAGAAGAAGCATTAGATTTATCAAGTCAAGCATTACGCGTTTTAGCCTTTGCTTTTAAGAAAAAAGATCAGCAAGAAATTGAGACTAATTTAAATTTTCTTAGGTGCGGTTGGCATGATTGACCCACCCCGTCCAGAGGATGTTGAAGCGGTTAGAAAGGCGCATGAAGTAGGGAATAGAGTAATTATGATTACTGGAGATCATAAAGCAACTGCTTTAGCTATTGATAAAGAATTGTGATTAGCAGTTTCAGAAGCAAATGTTTTATCTGGTCATCAAATTGACAAAATGGATAATCATAAATTACAAGAAAAACTGCGTGATATATCAGTTTTTGTACGAGTTAATCCTGATCACAAAACAAGAATTGTTGAGTGTTTGCAATCAATGAACTATGTTGTTTCAATGACAGGTGATGGGGTTAATGATGCTCCAAGTTTAAGTAAAGCTGACATTGGTATTGCAATGGGAATAACAGGAACAGATGTTTCAAAAGAAGCTGCAAATATTATTTTACAAGATGATAATTTTTCAACAATTATTCGCGGTGTTGAAGAGGGACGAAATGTGTATCATAAAATTAAACGTGTGATTGCTTTTGTTTGTATTGCACAATTAGCAAATGTGTTAGCCTTTATTATTATTTCGGTTATAACTAAAATTAAACCATTTGATTCTGTTAACATTTTATGATTTAACTTAGTTATTGAAACATTAATGTCAATTTCAATCGGGTTAGGAAATAATGATAATGGATTAATGTTGGAAAAACCACGAAGTAAGAAAGAAACTTTTTTACCAATAGTTTAGTTACAATTCTATATTTAGCTTTTGTGACAGCTGCTACTGTAATTGGTACATTTTTCATTGGTAAAAATATTTTCCACAATATTGAAGATGCTAAAATTGCGACAATTTTAGTGATGGTTTGTTCACCAGTAATTTTTGCTTTTGCAATTCAATTACCAAATTATCGAATTAAAACACAGTATAATGTGGCTCCAACTAATTATTATTTATTAGGTGCTTCATTAATTGCCTTAATATTAAATTTCTTGATGGTATATACGCTGGGCTTAAACTTAATTTTTTTAACAACAACGAAAGAGTATAAATTTGATACATCACCACTGTTATCTTGGCAAATGACGGTAGTATCATTAGGAATGATGGTGATTCCATTATTAATGTTATTAGGATATGATGCATTTCGTAAATTAATTAGACGGTAAAACAATAAAAATTGAAAATTATTTTATTAAGTTTGTTCAAGAAAAGATGTAGAATAAAGGATGAAATAGGACAAAACAACTCTTGTTAAAGGGTTGTTTTTTATTTAAAAAACAACTTTACAAATTAAATATATTGGTTCTACAAGTGTTTAATTTTATACAATTACATATTTTTTAGGGAAGGTTCCCCAGCAAGGCATTTCGCCGGCACGAAACCATTAGAGCTGTTAACTTGTTTTTTTGCGATTTTGTAAATTAATGATTTTGATTAAGATAGACGTGTAGTGGTGCATTAATAACTATTAATTAACAAGAAAAAATAAAATCGTGTGCGTAGAAGTTTGTTCTTTTAAGAACTGGGCAAGGATTTCTTAATTAATCTACTAGTGGGGACTTGATGAGGAGGTACTTAATACTACAAACAACTACAAATTGTAGAACATTGTAGTTAATATACCAACAATTACCAAAATTAATAATAAGGAGGTAAAGATGAAAAAGTTAAATAAAAAAATTATCAACAAAATAAATGAATTAATGCTTAGAAGTTATCTAGTTTCAAAAGATGAAATTACTGATGAACATTGAGCATTAAATACTAAAAAGAATTAGGAGGAGTTAAATTATGGAAAAAAGATATTTATTAATAACAAATAGTTCATTTACTGGAATAGATACTGAATTATTTTATACATTAGAAGAAGCAAAATATACTGCTAAAAATAAAAGTTGTTCTCAAACAAC
>NZ_PUUH01000236.1:0-746 GCF_002968355.1 Spiroplasma sp. ChiS
AAAAATATACCAACAGTATTACAAAATAAATTATTAGTAAGTATATTACTTTGATGGTATTTGAAGTAATAGAATTTGAATGTAATAAAATAATTTCTATTGGTTTATATGTAAATGGGTCTGGTGGTAATACTGATTGGGGGTAAAAAATGTTGTTTCTTCAAGTAAATCATAATCTAATGCACTTGTTTTAATAACACTATTTCATGCTTGTACATTTCCATTTGGTTTAATAAATTTTGCCATTGTTTGTCATTCACCTTGAAAATTTTGAAATGCAGTAATATTATCATTTAAAGTAAATGGATTTTCTGAATATGTTGTAATTTTAAAATTAGTTTTACCAATAGTTTGTAAATTAATTAAATCAATAACATAACTTTCTAATGTTCCATCTGCTGTCGGATTAAAATCTAATTTATTATCTAAATTAGTTAATTTAGTATCTTTATCTAATGCTTGAAAATCTTGCGATAATATTACAATTTCATCAGTACCACCATTAATATTAATTCTATTTTGTCCTAAATCAATAGTAGAATCTTTGATGGTATTTGAAGTAATAGAATTTGAATGTAATAAAATAATTTCTATTGGTTTATATGTAAATGGGTCTGGTGGTAATACTGATTGGGGGTAAAAAATGTTGTTTCTTCAAGTAAATCATAATCTAATGCACTTGTTTTAATAACACTATTTCATGCTTGTACATTTCCATTTGGTTTAATAAATTTTGCCATTGTTTG
>NZ_PUUH01000237.1:0-745 GCF_002968355.1 Spiroplasma sp. ChiS
GGGCGGTCTAGCCCAACAGTAATCAGTCTGGAAATAATAGACGCTTTAACAAGCGATAGTGGTGATAAGTGCGAGGTCAACATCAAACCACAATAAAAATAGAGATGGTCACTTTATAAATAAATTTGCGATTAGCATTAGGTTCTTCAAGGTGCGAGTGAATTTATTTTAAAAACTGAACGCTTTGACCTGAAATGGTGCGGATGAAGAAATGTAATTATATGGCGTCTTAACTATACAAACAACTACAAATTGTAGAACATTGTAGTTAATATACCAACAATTACCAAAATTAATAATAAGGAGGTACAGATGAAAAAGAATAGTTGTCTTAAAAAAAGATATTGAGGTTATTGCTTTAAATGTGATAAACAAAATAAATATATCCCTACACACAATGAAATTACTGATGAACAATGAGCATTAGGTAAAAAGAATTAGGAGGAATTAAATTATGGAAAAAAGATATTTATTAATAACAAATAGTTCATTTACTGGAATAGATACTGAATTATTTTATACATTAGAAGAAGCAAAATATACTGCTAAAAATAAAAGTTGTTCTCAAACAACCATTATTGATTTAGAAGATAAAAATATTAAATGACAAGGAGATAAATAATATGGAAAAAATAAAAAGAAATATTGCTAAATTATTAATTTCAATAAATGATGGTGAATTTGATGGATATGGGCAAAATACTATGAAGCAAATGATTTATGCTGAATTAGAAAAAATTTTTAA
>NZ_PUUH01000238.1:0-744 GCF_002968355.1 Spiroplasma sp. ChiS
AATGTTAAACAAAAAATAAAAATGATTGGAACAAAACATAAACCAATCAATAAACTTATTTTTTTCTTTTTAATTTTATTTCACATATTTTTATAACTCTCTTTCTAGACTTCTCACCAAATCATATCCTTTTTGCATAATCGGATTGATTTTAAAAACCATTTCATTAAATTCTTGTTCAATTAAACTCATATTTTTAAAATCTGATTCTTTTGCACTAGGAATGGTCGTGATAATTTTGTAATATTTCATTTTTTCTGCTAAATCTAAATATTTAGTTAATTGGTTTATTTCATAATTTGTAAAATTATTTTCATATTTTAAATATTGTTTAATTTCATAAATTAAATCATCATAATCATCACTAATAATTTTAATTTTGCTAAATTCTTTAATATTGTCTTTGCTAGACTTATATTCATCAAATAGATTATTAATTTCATTTTCTAATTTATTTCGTTCAAATTCTTTAACTTCTCGAAAATTCATTGCATTATAACTACCTTTACCTCCAATTTCACCAGGCTCTATTTCATAACCTGCTTTTGTTAAATAATTAGCATGATAATTATTAAATTTTTGTAGTTGTTTTTTACCACCAAAAATACGATTATTACTAATTATGTATCTTTCTTCATTGAGCTTTTTTGAAAAAACTTTACTAATTGGAATAAAACCAAAATGAATATGGGGTGTTCTAATAATTTTAATTTTGCTAAATTCTTTAATATTGTCTTTGCTAGA
>NZ_PUUH01000239.1:0-741 GCF_002968355.1 Spiroplasma sp. ChiS
CCAAAGAAATGGAAAAAATGGATCAAAAAACAGCACAACTAGACAAAAAAATTAGAGAAATGCCCTACAAAATAGAAAGCAGTGCCAAATATGTCAAAAGCAGATTAAAAGAAATGACACCAGACGAAAAACCATTTAATACAGTTGATAATAAATATTATTATGTAGTATGGCGTGGTGATAAAAGTGAAGAATGAAAAATTACAAAATTTCAAAATAATTTAAAATCATCAGAAGGAATAGAGATTGATGATTTAAATGGTTATAAATTACAATTATTATTTTGAAATTATTGAAAAAAAATTAATTTAAATATATTTAAATATTTCTTTCCGACTGCATTTTCTCATTGATGATATAAAAGTAAAGATTATATTAATTCATGTTATCGTTGAAATGGTGGCGAAGAATGATCACCGATATTAGCATATGATAACGAAAGGGATGTGATTAAATTTTGGGTATGAAAAGATTTTAAAACATGAGAAAAAGCACAGCGTGGTATTGTGACAACGGCTGCTATTGGTTTGCGAGCATTTGGGTATTGAGTAATTTGATAATAAGGAGAATTAAAAAATGAGTGAAACTATTTTAGAAATTATTGTTTTGGTTATATCACTTTTTACTGGTGGAACAACCGGCATAACGGCAACTATTTTGAGTAAAAAACAGCAAAAAATTAGAGATGAAAACAAAGAATTAAAAGAAAAAATAAATGATATTAAAATTGAAATTAATAAT
>NZ_PUUH01000240.1:0-740 GCF_002968355.1 Spiroplasma sp. ChiS
GGAACAAGTAGCAATCGGTTTGATTTATGATAATTCTTACCCTATTGTAAAATATGATGAAAATTTAAAGCGAAATATTTGAAAATATTTAACTGGAACAGAATTAATCAATTTATATAATCAATATAAACAAAATTATTTTACTAAAATGAAAAAAGCTTTATTTTTAAGTGAACCTAAAAAAGTAAAAGTAAATAATAACAATAATAATTTAACAAATTGAAGTGTTGAAAAAGAACAAGAATTAATTAATGATTTAGAAAGTTTAAATTAAATGAGTTTATATGATTATTGAGTTCAATTTGTTAGTTATATTATTGGTGCAAATGCCCCTGAGTTTTTATATGTTATATCGTTTGTGTTATTTATTGTTTTGTTTTTTGGAATGTTTTTTAAACTTATTCAAAAAATGTGGAGTTTTTAAAAATGCAAAATGATTGAATTAAATTAAAAGAGTTTTTTATTCATATATTTTTGTTTATAGATAAAACGAATGTTGAAAGTATTACAATGTGGAATTTAACGCAAAATGAATATTTAACTTTAATGGTTGGTGTTTGAATTGTGATTTTGTTTTTAACTTGGTTTTTCTTGTGAATGGTTTTTAAAATAGTTAGTTATTTTAAATAATTAAATTTTGTTATTATTATGGTTTTCTCTCCCCACAAAATTTTAAAATTTTTTTTTGAATATAATATATATTTTCATTACGAATGCAGTAATTATTAATATAAATAATG
>NZ_PUUH01000241.1:0-734 GCF_002968355.1 Spiroplasma sp. ChiS
ACACTGAACTGAAAATAACTATTAAGAACTTTAATAGTAAATATAATAAGTTCATTTTTCTATTTAATAAATTCATTTTTTACAAATGTGATACCATCTATTTTTTGATTATCATGAATGGTATCACCAATTAAAACAATTATTTCACTAAAACTTCCTAGTGTGCCTTAACTAAGATATAATCGATTATAATAAATATTAAAATCCTTTAACCATAACACGGCAAAAGTTTAAGATTTTAATAATACAAAATATAGCAAATGGAATTAATATAATTCACGCTTCAGAAAACCATTATCTCAGGTAAAATATTTGTTATACCTTCTTTAACTTTTCATAATGCACTAGTCAAACCCGTCCCGTTCAAATACCAGTCATACCCTCAGTCATAGTTTTAGGTGTAGGTGCTGTTAAAAAAATAAACGCTGTTGTTAAATACATACCTAACATTATTTATTACTTTCCTTTCTTTCAATTTCTTTTTTTCTTTTTTCTTTCCTCGAATTTGTTTAATTTTTTGATAAATTGATAAACCAATTCAAGCAAAAATCCCTAATATAATAACAACACTAAATATTGTCGTTAATCAAGTTGGCATAATATATCTCCTTTCTAAAAACTAAAAAATTGAAATTTGCAAACTCGCTCCGCTCGTTGTCGCTTCGCTCCATTAAAAACACTACTGAATAAATTATCCGCTAATAAATTACGCGGAATAATTTATTCTTTTACTT
>NZ_PUUH01000242.1:0-733 GCF_002968355.1 Spiroplasma sp. ChiS
ATTTATTAAAATATTTTTAGATGATTGAATTAAAGTTTTTATTTCTTCATCAAATAAATTATGCTGAATTCGTAAACTTAATTTAACAAAATTTAATAAGTCCATATTGATCCTCCTTTATTTTTAAATTACTCAGGTTGGAAATTTACAAAAGCATTTTTTTCAACAACTTTCCCGTCTAAAATGGCTGCTCCCACATAAGTATGTAAAAGTTTTTTAATTCCGATATGTTCAGAATATCTTAGAGTTAAAGGTTCTTGGAAATTTACATAATAAGTATTTAATTTTCCAAAAGAAATGCAATTATTTTTATTTGTTTTAGAAAATGTAGGATATGTGTCTGTTAAAACAACTTCATAACCTAAGATTTTATTAGTGACTCCATCTGAACTTATATTGTGGTTTCAAATAGGGCGATCATTTTTATCTTTAATATTTTGGATAGTTCAGAATGTTTCGTTATTCATTACAAATTTAGCACCATTTGAATATCCTAATTTTAATGATTTAATCATTTCAATAATAGCATCGTAATTTAATTCTTTAATTTTTACACTTTTAATGCTTGTATCTGATAATATTCCAGTTGGCTGACCTTTTCCAGTTCCAGTGGCGATTGATTGTTCAATACCCTCTTTAATTCTGTTTGTAATTACTCTAATTACAAAAGCTTCAAAATCTTCAATTGTCATAAATCTTGTAGTTTCTGAAAATTCAAGCGAAGTGGCAATAA
>NZ_PUUH01000243.1:0-9836 GCF_002968355.1 Spiroplasma sp. ChiS
TTATTTATCGTATTTTTTCCGTATTCGGTATCTATCTAAATCAGATATTTTATGAAAAAACCGAAATATTTTTTTATCATATGGAACATATTCTTCCATTTGTCAAAAATAATCACTATGTCTATTTTATGAAAAAACCGAAATATTTTTTTATCATATGGAACATATTCTTCCATTTGTCAAAAATAATCACTATGTCAATCACTATCAATACTAATACCTAACATATGCTTTTTTTGTTTATCAGCAAACATATAAAAATGTTTTACACCACACAACGCCATTTTTAACTCTTCTTTTGTCATTTCAATAACACCAACTTTAACAATTGGGTCAGTACAATTTGCACTAAAACGATATGCTTTGATATTTAAGTCATAAATATTTTTTGATTTTTCTTGACTATATGCTTTTACTACATATTTAGCAACATACTTACTAACAAATTCATTTGTACCAGTTTCAACTGGTAAAAACTGCTCCGCGTTTTTGATACTCATAAGCAACTAAATATTTTAAATTTTCATATTTATTTTTCTTATATTTAGAAAAATGATATTTTATTTTTTTAATAAGTAACTTAAAATGATGATTAGCCTGTTTTACATTTTGCATATTTTCTGCATAAGTTAAAGTCGTAAAACCTAAATTTTGACAACCATTAAAGTTATGAATTGCTTTTTGAATACAATTTCTTCTGCATAAGTTAAAGTCGTAAAACCTAAATTTTGACAACCATTAAAGTTATGAATTGCTTTTTGAATACAATTTCTTTGTGAACGAACGCGACTATTTAATAATTTAGTTTCATTTTCCCCAGTATTTTTAATCCCAGTTGGATTTCCTTTTCCAAAACTATTAATACACTCTAACGGTAAAACAACTGTTTTAATATATGGACCATAATATACTTTTTTAACATAATATTTTTGATTAATATAACAATCAGGGTTTATGTAAGGTTTATATAAATTTTCCCCCGTTAAACGATTGTATGCATTTATATTTACATTCATTTTTTGTTTTCCTTTCTAAAACAAAAATAAAAAAACATTTACTTATATTTAAAGTTTCCTGCGAAGAAACAATATTGTCAATTTACTTTATATAGTAATGATAAGTATAATTAAAAATATTTATCATAAACTTCAATTACAAAATACAAATAAAAAAACAATTAATTTGTTGTTTTTTAAATCAATATTTATAGAATTAAACTTTTTTTAAAAAAGTTATTATATTTTCTGGTTTTATAAATAATTTAATTGAATTATTATTATTTGAATAACCCTCCGCTCTAAAAAATATTTTCAAATAAAAATTACCATTTTTTTTGATAAAATTTAAGTTATAAATAATTTCTACCTCATAATTTTCATTTGGGTTATATTTATAAAATTTTAAATTAGAATTATTTTCGTTTTTATCTGAAAGAGAAATATAATTATAATATCCATTAGGTTTTAATGCCTTAACTATATATTTATCTTGGTTTAATTCTTTATCGAAAACGGATAAAGACATATTAAAATTTTTAAAATAAAAACCATTAATTTTTTCTTTTAATTCGTTTAAAGAATTAATATTTAATTCTTTTGTAATATTTAATTCACAGTCAAATAATATTTTATCGTCTAAAATACTATTGGGATTAATAAAAAAATTTTTTGTTTTAAATTTTATGTTAGCATTTTTATTAATAATAGTATTATTTGAAGAACAAGGATTTTGCATCATTGATTTTTTGTTTTAAATTTTATGTTAGCATTTTTATTAATAATAGTATTATTTGAAGAACAAGGATTTTGCATCATTGCCATTAAAGGTGCTACCCCACTAGTTGTTATAGCAGTTGCTCCGATTAAACTTAATATTTTTTTTATAGACATAATACTACTCCTTTCATTTTATTTATATGTATTTATTAAATACATAATTTAATAATATTTAATTATTTTTATTTTGTCAATTTTTGTTTCTCCAGTTGTGTTACTTAATCTAGTTAATCAAGATTATTTTATCATTAATATTTTTAGTTTCTTTTAATTTATTAATTAGCTTATTTTTTGATATACTTATAAGAAAAAAATTCATCTTCTCAAAAGAAGGACCTAATTCATTAAAAGTAGTATTATTTTTAATATTAATATACTTATAAGAAAAAAATTCATCTTCTTTAACATTTTCTAATAATAAAAGTTCACGTAATCCTTTGTTTTCTTCCATTCTTTTTAAGATCACACTCTCAGTATAACATATAAAAATAGGATTGATTTTAAAACCCATCCATAATTTTAATATCTAATTTTTTAACTAATTATCTCTTCAAAAATAGTTTGAATATTATTTAGTAAGTTTCCTTTAATATATGTTAATTCATTGTCTAATAAATGACAACTAGTTTTAACATCATATCATAAGACATGATCATTAATTGTTGTCTTTTTAAAGTTAATTTTATTAATATTTTCTTTTAATAATTCTAATAGTTTATCACTTTCCAAATGATCAATAATTAAATTAATTGCTTGTTGATTTGAAGTAAATTTATAGCCTTCAAAAAAATTAATAAAATTCATTGCATATTCTTCTTTTCATTTTGGGTTTGTTGAAAAAATATAATCTTTAAATTCAAATAAATGCATTTTTTGATTAAATGATCAGTAAAAAGCTTTAATTTGACTAATAACTTCTGGACTAATTTGTAATTTTTTTTCATTAACATTAAAAGTTGAACTTAAAAATTGCATAAATAAATTAATTATAATTTTTTCAGCAGCTGTTTTAACTTCTTTATGATATTTATCAAGGTTTTTTTGAATTAAAGGAACATCATAAAATAAATTATAATCAATTAAAAAAGCATACTTAATCCGGTTTCGTAAATAATTATCATATAAAGATTGATAAATTTTTTTATTCACAATTACATTACTATAATAATTCATAATTAATTTATCATTAATTGGTAAAGCTAATAAATAATCAATAAAAAACTTATTTAATCCTTGGTACTGAAATTGCATAATTTGATGATATGATAAAAAATATTTTCGATATTGACTAACACTCATTTTTCGTCAAATGGCTTCTGAACTAGTTGGATTAGAAAAATCAAAGGTCAACTTTTCTGGTTTAACAGTTGTTCATTCCGAAGGTTCTTCTACAGTTGGTTCAAGTTCATCTTTTAAAATGATATTTCGTTTAGTTGGATCAATATAATTATCGTCATCGTTTGACATACTATGTTGTTTGTTAAACTTAAAATATTTTTCTTCGTTCGAAGTATTATTAACGATTAAATCGGGAATATCATATAAAGCAATTACTGGTTTTTCTTTTTCATTTTTAATTGAATATAATAACTGAATAAAATTAAGATACCGGTCTGGAAAAGATAAACTACTAAAATCAATTATTTTACGTGGTGTTACTACTTTTGCTTTTGGTTGCGGTTTTTCTTTTTGTTCAGAAATAGAACTTAATTTTTTAATTGTTTTTGTTGACGGTAATACGGCAGGATCAATTTCTCCTGGTTCTTCTTTTTCTTGCTCTTGACGACTAAATGATTCTAATGTTTCATTACCAACATAATTATATCCGCGCAGAAAAACAACCCGATTATCTTTTAATAACGTAATAAATTGATTTGCTTGCTCAGAAGTTACAGTTGAGAAATACGTATGAATTAAATTTAATAACTCTGCTTTAATAATCCGATTACCATTTTTTGGTAAATATGTTTTAAATAAATATATTTCTAAATCCTTAAGATTTTTCATTTTTTTAATTTTAGTTAAATCAAATTTCATAAGGCCTCCTATTTACCAATAATTTTTTGTACAATCCTATTAATAATATCTACTTGGTAATTTTTAAATAACCAATTACTATGTAAAATTGCTTCAATTTTTCATCCGCGGTCAACTAAATACTTTTGACGATAAAAATCATATTCTTTTTGTTCAACACCAATTGGATATGTTAAATCATCACAAATAATTCCTAATACATAATGGTCTTTTTTCTGATCATATACCGTAACATCAATTTGATAAGTTCCTTGCACTGTATATGTTGCAATTTGATAACGCTCATGTCCACTTAAGGCTGCTGTTAAAGCAGCTGCAACTTCTGCTGTAAATTGTCGATTAATTTTAGAAACTTGTTGTTCTTGAGCATAACTTTTTGCTGTTGTTAACTTTGCTAATACTTTGTCTTTTTGATCTTTTCCGCGGTTTAATTGCTCAACATATTCTAAATAATATTTAAAGTATCGTGGGCCAGGATGTTTTGAATCTTCTGAAATTAATGATGATGGAAATGACTTAACAATATAAATTTTTTCTTTTGCCCGAGTAATTGCCACATTTAAACGGTTCTCACCACCAGCTTGCGATAAAGGACCAAAGAATTGCGTAAATTTATTATTCTCGTCCCGCGCAAAACCAATTGAAAAAATAATAATATCGCGTTCATCACCTTGAATATTTTCAAGATTTTTCACAAATAAGCCTTCATTCCGCCCATTATGCACTCGATGTAATTCTTGTTCTAACACTGGTGTTTTTTCAAATTCTTCCGTTAAATATTGTCAAATTAAGTTTTTTTGTACTTCGTTAAAAGTAACAACCCCAATTGTTTCTTGTTGTTTTCGAGTTGTAATAATTTCTTTTAATAAAGCAACAATTCGTTTCGCTTCAGGAATATTACCCCGGTTTTTTCATACCCCATCAGGAACATCAATTAATTTTAACGGAAAATCCTTTTTTGTTTTATTTGAAATCATAATCAAATTATTATCATAAAAGGCAGCATTTGAAAAATTAATTAACTCACTATATTTTGACCGGTAATGAAATCGTAACATACTAGAATTATATTGTTTACTAGCAAAGTCAAGTAAACTCTTATCAGTTAAGGTTGTTTCAAGGGCTAACAATTCTTCGTTTTGTTCTCACCCATCATAATCAAACCGTGATGAAAAGAAATTTGTTGGTTCTAATTGTTTTTTATCCCCAGCAACTAAAATTCGTTCTGCACGATAAATAATTGGAATTGCTCGTTCCACAAAAATTTGTGATGCTTCATCAAAAATTAATTGGTCAAACTCTTGATGATTTAATGGTAATAATTGGGATGCAATATCCGGAGTTACCATAATAACGGGAAATAAAACTTTAATTAATTCATAGTTATTTTTAAAATAATAAGTAATTGATCGTTTTGTTTTTTTTCGACATTCTTCAATAAGTTTAGGTAACGTTTCAATAAAATTTGCTTTAATAACATCCCGAATTTGTTGATGGTATAAATAAGTTAAATATTCTGTTGTATTAAGCATTGATTGATTGCTTAATTTAGTTAGTTCTTTAAGTCAATTTAAAGTTCCAACTTTTAATAACTCAGCATGTTCTGTTTGATAGCAATGAACAAAATAATGTTGATAAATTAATGGCAAATCTGCTTCAACTTTAACAACAGTTCCTAAGTAAGCATATAGTTCATAATTTTTATCTTCACGACGCAAGCGATCATTTTGGTCAATCAATTCTAAACGATTAACAAAATAATCAATATTTTTAAATTCCGTTGTTAATGCCTCAATTAAAGTTGTTTCTTCAATTTTAAATAAATTAAATTTATTCTCATCAACACTATTAATCGTATAACTAACAATATTATTTTTTAAGACATTAAATATTAATGCTAAAAATTTATGTGGTTTTAATCCTTTAGCTTTTTTTAACATTTTTTTAAATTCTTTGACACGAAAACGATGATAAATTTCTGCAAAATGGGGAAAATCATTAAACAAGGCTAAAAATTTTTGAACAATCATCGTATTTTGATAAATTCAATGACAATGACGAGAATAATCATCATATTCTAATTCAAAATAATAAAACTGACTTAATAATTCAAAATCTAATGTTAATGGCTGATTTTTAACATTATTTAAAAATTGTAAATAATCTTGATAAGCATCTTGACGTGCAAATATTTTATATTTCTTAATATTATCAAATAACTGATCCATTTTGCTTAAATACATTGCACTTTCGACTTCTGGATATAATTGATTAATATTATTAATACTATCTAAAATTTTTTGATAAAAACTCTCCTTTTCTTCTAAGTTAGTAATCATTAAACAATAATTTTGAATTTTTTTCATATTATTATAAACTACTTTAATTGCATCTTTTTTTTCCGCACAAAACAAAACTCGCTCCCCACGGCATAAATTATTGACAATTAAATTGCTAATTGTTTGTGATTTTCCAGTTCCAGGTGGACCTTGAATAATCGTATTTTTTTCTAACGCTTTCTTAATGGCCACTTTTTGGGAAATATCATAATTGTTAATTGCCATTACTGTTCTTTCATTTAATTCTTCTTGATACCGTAGTTGGTTTTCCGCTCAATCCTCTTCAATATTATATTCATTTTGAAAAATTTGACTAACAGAATTATCAATAACTTTCTCTAAATCACAATAATCTCGATATAACGTTGTTGATGAAATATTATACATTCCAAGATAGCAATCAAATACTAACCCTAAATTATTAACTTGATAATTATTGGCTAAATATTTCTCAAAGTTATCAGCAATATTAGAAGATAATTGTTCATTTTGTTTATAGTAATTTAAATTATATAAATTATTTATTTTATCTTCATTTTTAACCTTAAATCCTAATGTTTTTAAATCTGTAATTGCTTTTTGAAAAATATCATCCGTTAAAGTTAAGGAATCAAAACTAAATTCAGCCACATTATAATTACTATCTTTAATTTGACTTAAACGAATTGCTGAATTTAATAAAATTTCATCATGTTTTGTTGCTAAAACAATTTTAGTTTTTGTACGACTAAGTTCATTTAGTGGTCATAATAATAATGGCGCACGAAAAACTTTTTGTGATTGTGTTAATCCTTCAATGTATGGCCAACCAATATATAATGGATTAATATTTCTTTCAAAGGAATATAATTTGGCATCTTGTAAAATTCGAATAAATTTATTAAAAATTTTTGTTGTTTCTTCACTAATGATTTTTTCTAATTTTAATAAGCTTTCTTCACTAACTTTTTTTCCATCTTTTTTAACAAACAACGTAAAAATAAATTCAAGAATTTTTGAATAATGTAAAATGGGATACTTATTGAATGCATGCTGCTTTAAGTGTGAAGCAAATTCTGCATCATTTTTACTTTTATTAATAATTCCTCCAACGTAACCACAAATTTCCCTAATTGTTTCTCCAGATAATTTAGTAATAATAAGATTTTCTTTCTTATTAATATCTTTTCAAACTTTTTTTGGACTTTGGTTTGATAAAAATAATAAATCTAAGAAATTAATAATATTTTTACTTTTTGTGTTAATTTTGGTTAAAAAAATGTCTCCCACTGATTTATCATTTAACAGTCGTTTTTTGTACTCACTTAAAATCGTTAGAATATTTTTTTTCATAGTCTTTCTCTTCCTATTAATATTACTTATATTAGCATATTTGTTAAAAGTTGTAAATTATTGTAGAAAGACAAATGTCTTAAAAATAAAATTTTATGAAATAAATTTAGTTAAATACTACAATAATTTTTAAAAATAGTATATTATTAGCATAGTGTATGACTAATTTATTTAGTAAATAGCATTACGTTGATGAGGATAATAGTATGAACGCTATTAATCAATTATTAAATACATTAGAAAATTACGGCAGTATTACGGGAACTAATATTGTCAAAATCCAAACCTTACAAAAAAATTATACCATTAAAGATAATTGTTATTTAATTCAAAAAAAAACAAAATTCAAATGAATATTTCTTTTTTGCTAATGCTAAAATATTACCTTGATGAAATTATGAATATGATAATGATCAAAACTTAAAAATTATGAAAAATAACAAGGAAATTGTTGAAACAATTCCAAAAGAAAGATATTTATCATTCAAAAATGATAAAGATGCAATAACTAGTAGTCAAGTCGTAATTCCCTTACCGTTAGCAAAACCATTATCCGTATCTGAACTAATTAATGATTATGCTTCAGAACATATTATTCGAACTATTATTACTAATCTAGTCCCATTAGAAATTGTTGAAAAAATTACAATAAAAAATATTGAAGCAATTAAAACTAATGGTAGAAATGAACAAATTTGAAGTTTTTCACAACATATTAATAAAACAAAATAAAATAATATTAGAATTAATACTAATATCATTTTTAGTTATGTTTTTAAACAATTTATTATTGAGCCTTATTTATCTAATTCAGTTTCTTGTTCATGTTGATTTGTTTGTTGTTTATCTAAATTTTTTAATTGCTCATTAATTGATTTTATTTGTACTTTACTTAAATCTGTTAAATTTGGTTTTGGTGCAATTAGTGGTTTTCCTTGCCCATTAATGCCATTTAATTGTGGTTTTTTTGTTTCTACTTTTCGTAAATTATTTTTCATTTTCATAATTTCTTGTTGCAAAATACTTGGTGGTGCTGGTGGTTGTTCTTTTGGTCTTTGAATTTTATTTTGCATCGCATCACTTTTTACTCGTGGTTCCACACGATAACTTTCTGTGCTTCCTGGGATTGGCGGTGCTGGACAATGTGGTTTTAATGGTTTCAAATTTTCATAAATTGGTTCATTATCATTTGTAATAATTTTTTTTAAAACTTCACGATATTGGTCATCCTTAAGATGCTCGCCAATTGTTTGACTCATTGCACTCACAAATTCTGATGAAACTTTTGAAGCTTCTTTATTACTAAAACCAAGTTTTTTCAAAAATGAATTAAATGACTTTTTAAGTGATTTATAAACTGTTTTTAACGTATTTTTTGCTTTTGAAGTAATTCCCATCTTATTTACTTCCTTTTTTAGTTTTTAATTGACTATGTTTTATAAACAATAAACAATTAAAGTAATTTATTTTAAAAATATTAGTAATATTTTTAAAATTATATACGATATTAAACTTAACATATTTAATTAAATTTAGCAAGGATTATTTTTAAAATAATGTAAATTGTAATTTAATAAAAATAAAATGATATGAGGATTAAAACTCATATCATTTTTAATATTAATATTTATTATCAATCATAAGATAAGATTATCTAATTTCCAACCGGTAACTTGGCCCATATAATATGTGAAACCAATTTTTTGTGTAGAATAAAGGATGAAATAGGACAAAACAACTCTTGTTAAAGGGTTGTTTTTTTATTTGAAAAACAATCTAACAATTTAATAGATATTTTGGCGGTCTAGCCCAACAGTAATCAGTCTGGAAATAATAGACGCAATAACTTGCGATAGTGGTGATAAGTGCGAGGTCAACATCAAACCACAATAAAAATAGAGATGGAAATAATAGACGCAATAACTTGCGATAGTGGTGATAAGTGCGAGGTCAACATCAAACCACAATAAAAATAGAGATGGTCACTTTATAAATAAATTTGCGATTAGCATTAGGTTCTTCAAGGTGCGAGTGAATTTATTTTAAAAACTGAACGCTTTGACCTGAAATGGTGCGGATGAAGAAATGTAATTATATGGCGTCTTAACTATACAAAAAACTACAAATTGTAGAACATTGTAGTTAATATACCAACAATTACCAAAATTAATAATAAGGAGGTAAAGATGAAAAAGAATAGTTGTCTTAAAAAAAGATATTGAGGTTATTGCTTTAAATGTGATAAACAAAATAAATATATCCTTACACACAATGAAATTACTGATGAACATTGAGCATTAGGTAAAAAAAATAGGAGGAATTAAATTATGGAAAAAAGATATTTATTAATAAC
>NZ_PUUH01000244.1:0-730 GCF_002968355.1 Spiroplasma sp. ChiS
GTTAAAGTAATAAATGGAATAACCAAACCCAAAAAAGTTAAAATAAATATGGCAAATAAAGATAATGACTTACGCATTATTCTTTACCACCTTTCTTCTTTTTAAAATTAATTATAAATAAAATACATAAAACTAATTCAAAGTTAAAGTAATAAATGGAATAACCAAACCCAAAAAAGTTAAAATAAATATGGCAAATAAAGATAATGACTTACGCATTATTCTTTACCACCTTTCTTCTTTTTAAAATTAATTATAAATAAAATACATAAAACTAATTCAAATCAAAAATACAAATTTGCAACTAACATATATCAGAATAAAATACCAAACTCATTAATTAATTTATCTCATTTATCGTAAATTAATCCAATCAGTTTATGGTTGAAAAATTTATTGTTTAATGATAAATGGTATTTAGATTTTTTACAAGATAGTTATTCCACCGGAGTTGTTTATGATAAAAGAAATGAAGTATTTTTGAATTATTATCAACAATGACATAGTTTAAAAAATCAGTTTATGGTTGAAAAATTTTATGATGTTAAAAAAGAGAATTTTTTGAATGATTTAACTGATTTTATTTATGCTTTTGCTGTAAAATATAAGATGTTTGATGTATCTAAAAAAAAATTGTGGAAAATGTTGACCGCTATAAAGAAAATCATTATCCAAGAGTTAAGTTAAACCAAGATAATTGAAAATTAATTGGTAAAAATAATATTAATAA
>NZ_PUUH01000245.1:0-729 GCF_002968355.1 Spiroplasma sp. ChiS
TATATGATAATTCAGAGGAAAAATAAGAATGCAAGCAAATAATGAAAAAACAAATTTAGAAATATATTATGAATGAATAAATAAAAACTCCAATAAAAATAAAGTTGGAATAAAAATTAAAAAAATTGTTTCCACATTAGTAAAAGAATTAAAATCAAATAAAGATTATTATTTTAATCACAAAGAAGCAAATAAAACAATTAGCTTTATTGAAAAATCTTGYTTTCATACAACTGGAGAATATAATAAACAAAATTTTAAATTAGAATTATGGCAAAAAGCATTTTTAGAAGCATTATATGGTTTTTATGATAAAAAAACAAATTTAAGAAGATTTAAAGAAGCACTCTTAATTGTCGGAAGAGGAAATGGAAAAACCGCCCTTGCTTCTGCAATCACTTTAAAAAGTTTAATTTTAGATAATGAAGCAAATGCTGAGCTTTATTCTATTGCAACCAAACGAGATCAAGCAAAAAGAGTTTATGAATAAATGCGACGAATGATTTTTATTAATTCTAACTTAAATAAAATTTTAAAAGTTAAGCGAGATAAAATAGAGTTTATACATAATAATTCTTTTTTTCAACCACTATCATCAGAAACAAAAACATTAGATGGTTTAAACCCCTATTTTGTTGTTTTAGATGAAGTAGCAATGATGGAAAAGCGTGACATTTATGATGTTATGCGAACAGCAACCGCAAAAAGAAAAGATTATTTAATGTTATT
>NZ_PUUH01000246.1:0-726 GCF_002968355.1 Spiroplasma sp. ChiS
TCAACAAACTGAAAAAAAATGAAAAGAGAATAATTCTCTTGTTGATAATTATAACACACACTATGAAAAAAACAAGGGGGAACCACCAGAAATGTCTGAAGAAGAACTCAGTCTTGTTGATAATTATAACACACACTATGAAAAAAACAAGGGGGAACCACCAGAAATGTCTGAAGAAGAACTCAGTGAGTTATTAGTGGAATTAGACAACCTAGACTAACTCCCCTATCGAGTTCTTCACCCCCCCTACCAACAAAGCACAGAACTTGCGTAAAACCACAGAGTAGCAAGACAACGAATAAACAAACCCAAGATATGGTCTTTATCATATCGTTTTTGCTGTTTAGTAAAAAGAGATATTTTTTATTTCTTTTTCTTCCAATAAAAACCCACTTAGTTCCTTTTTTTCTTTTTGTCCGTGCCCTTAAAAGAAAAAAGTGAACGCAAAAAAGAAAAAACCCCACCCGGTTAGTAAGACAAAAATACAGAGTAAATCGGTTTATTAGTTAATAAGAAAAAACGGGCGACCGAAGAACTTTTAAAAACATTACATAAAAAGGGTTAATAAAAGTTGACCAACATACCCATCGTAATATTTATTATCTTTCTCATAAGGGAAATAATTTTGTTGGGCGTGAACACAAAAAAGCAATTAAAATAAATTGCTATGAACTCGCCCACCCTCATAAGGGAAATAATTTTGTTGGGCGTGAACACAAAAAAGCA
>NZ_PUUH01000247.1:0-726 GCF_002968355.1 Spiroplasma sp. ChiS
AAATAATTTGCGAATTATTATTTTTTGTATTGTAAATTATTACTTTTATGTTATAATTAAATTAATTAAAAAAGATAAATTTATCTTTTTCTTAGGAATTTTATTTTAATAGATAAATATTTATTAGAATAAGGTATCACCAACCGAATAATTTACTCCCTCTTTAACATGACTATATGCTTTTACTACATATTTAGCAACATACTTACTAACAAATTCATTTGTACCTTTTTTCACTGGTAAATTTTTATTTAATCCATAAGGTCAATATTTCCTTATTAATTTATTAGGGATATATTCACTAAATATGATATGAAAGTGAACTACTCCGCGTTTTTGATATTCATAAGCAACTAAATATTTTAAATTTTCATATTTATTTTTTTTTATATTTAGAAAAATGATATTTTATTTTTTTAATAAATAATTTAAATTGAATAATATACTTTTTTAACATAATATTTTTGATTAATATAACAATCAGGGTTTATATAACGTATAATGTACGATGAAGCTCCAAAAAAGCAACTCTTGTTAGAGTTGTTTTTTTATTTGAAATAAAACAACTCTTAAAAGGAGGTAATGATAATTAAACAACAAAAAATATGTGATGTTAATGATTGTTATAAATTATCATCATTCATCACCGAAGAATTTGTATCAAATAAAGTTTTATGAACTTGTGAAAAACATAGAAATTTATTGAATAAGGTAAAAGATAAAACA
>NZ_PUUH01000248.1:0-724 GCF_002968355.1 Spiroplasma sp. ChiS
CCAAATATAGATAAATAAAAAACAAATATAACTAAAAATTTAATAAATAAAACGTCAATTTTTAGTGATGTTAGAGAATTTAAAAAATTAGATAATTCTACTTTTATGCCGCGTATGAAATGCAATTCCCAAGTTGTTAAGGAATTCAGAAATGAAGCAAAAAGCAAGAAATGGCAATTAACAACTTTGATGAACGAAATTTTAGCAGAAAGATATAACATAGATTTGGAGAATAGTAAATATGAAGATGATTAGTTTTTGTAACAAAAAAGGTGGAGTAGGCAAAACGACATTATGCAAAAATGTTGCTTATAAGTTATCCCTTAATGGGGCAAAAATTTTATTGATTGACCTTGACCCTCAAGCAACTTTAACACTAAATTTAGTTAATAATGTATATAATAAAAATAAAACAATCAAGTCTGTTTTAACAGAATCAGAATTAATCAAAATAGTACAACTTATTCAATCAACAAAATATAAAAACATTGACATTATTGTTGGTGGGGAACAACTGAATAAAGTATCTGCTATTTTAAATTTAAACTATTCAAATGAAAAAGACCAACATTTAATAGAAGATACTTTGTATATGGAAAATGAGAAAACTTTTGATGGTTATGATTAAGTCTTGATTGACTATCCACCATCTATTAATGAATTATCACTTAGTTTTTTGATGTTATCTGATTTAATAATTGCACCGTTGACTGATGATGGGGGT
>NZ_PUUH01000249.1:0-9791 GCF_002968355.1 Spiroplasma sp. ChiS
TATATAATCTAATTCCAGTACCAATTCCCATTCATGTCCCACCATATATCCATGAATGTCATACTTTTACTCAATAGTATGTAAAAACTTGATATAATTATTATTATTATTATATCAAGTTAAGGCAAACAGTTGCGTTGCTGAAAGGTATGCCCTAATATAACGAATTTCAAGTGACTGAACAAAAAAACGACTTTCATTTCTAACAAATCTAGGAACATCAAGATTTGGATTAAGAACTTTTGCATTAATAATTTTATTACTTACTTTATTATCATTATAACAAGCATTATATTTGTTTAATTTATCACCATAATATTCGTCATTTCCTCAACTAATTTTTGTATAAAAATCTGCATTTGTCCCTAAAAACATAATTTTTTTATAAGTAATAGGATTAATAAAACCAATATTAAATGTATGTCACAATCTTCACCCATCGCTTTTTAAACCTCAATCATTAAAAACAACATCACCTTTATTATCATTATAATTATCACTATTTTTAAAATATAAATCTAACAAGAATTATGATGATGAATTTAATTTTATAATTCCCAATTTTGTAATTCCAACAACGATACTTGCAAAAAAATAATTTAAATATAGAAATTGAACAATTAGAAAAACAATTAAATGAAATTGCAAAAGAAAAATACAAATTATTATTACAAACAATTGATAATACTGTTTTTCCAATTAAAGAAATAAATATTAATAATAATTTAATAATCAAAGAAATTATTATTAATGATGAAAAAATAACACTTGAATTAATACGCAATAAATTAAATAAATTTTTACAAGAATACGAAAATAACTTGCTAATTTTTATTAATTCAACCTTACAGTATGGATTTATTAGTTTTACTAAAAAACATCAAAGTAAATTTAATCTTAATAACTTTTTGCAAACTAATAAAAATGCCTTTGCAATGGCTGGCGGCGGGACAGCTTTATTTATTAGCTTTACCTTTCAAAATGATATTAAACCATTTTTGGACCTTTTAATAGTAACAATAAAAAAAGCAGAAATGGATTAGATGATATTATGTATCATCTTTTTTGTATTAAAATTATTGATATATTTAATAAAAATAAAAAGTACCAAGTGCTTTTTAAAATTAATTATGATAAAAATTTTGGTGCAACAAGCATTAAAATAGCAACAATCAAATTATAACCAGCATGGGAAATTATTGTATATGTAACATTTCCATTAACAATTAGAAATAACATTCCTAGTGTTAATGATGCTCCAATATATCCAATAATGTGTTCTCAATCTCCTGTTCCAGCAACATGCATTCCAGCAAAGAAAATTATTGATGAAACAAATCCAAGTCATTTGTTACCACTTAAACTAAAAATCCCATGTCTAGTTGCTAATTCTTCAACAATTGGAGCAATACAAATTGTATAAATAAATAAGAAAACAATATTTCACCATTTATCTAATCATACAATTAAATTATTTTGATTGTTTGAAATTGTTGTTGTTATTAATGATTGTAAATAAACAAAAAATAAATGAATTGAAAAAATAGCAATAATACCAATTGTACAGACAACAAGAATGCGTTTATAATTCTGTTTTAAAGTTAATTTAATTTTTTTAAAAATTGATGGTGACGATCTATAAAGAATAAAAATTGTTACCAATCCTGCAATTATTGATGCTAATAAATTAATTGTTGTTTTAACGCTAACATCTGGATCAAACTGGTTTGCAATAGTCCCAATTACTAAACCAATAATATTTGGAATAAAATAAAAATAATAAAAGGCAATAGCACTTGACCGCATAATTTCATTTTGGGCCCCACTAATAACAAAATATGAACCAGCTGCAACAATAATTCAACTAATAAAGTTCATTCCTGCTAAAGCATATTCATTGTGTGCAAACATATATGAAATCAAAATATTAATAAAAAAGGGGCCAAAAATAGCTGTGATTAAAAAAATATAACCCGTGTTTCTAAGTTTAACTAAATTAAAATCAAAGGGAGCAGCCCGATCAACTAATGTTGGCTTTAACTCATATCATGCTCTTTTAGAATTATATCCATTATCATTATTAGTCATTTTTTATTACTCCTTTAAATCTTACTTTTTATTATATAATAAATTAGTTAAAAATCCATTGAAAATTTAAAATTATTTGTTAAAAAATTTTGAATATATCCACTAAAAAAAGACATTTTTCAATGCCTTTTACTTAATAATTAATGATGGTTGTGTCATTTCAGGAGGAATCTCTTCACCTAATAAATCTAAAATTGTCGGAGCAATATCAGCAATTGCCGGATTATCTTGTCGAAATTGTAACCCTTCTTTGGTAATAATAATTGGAACCAATTGTGAAGTATGTTTTTTATTAGGACCACCCGTTTCATCTATCATAATTTCAACATTTCCGTGGTCAGCAGTAATAATCATAATTCCGTTAACTTTTTGAATTGCTGTATAAATTTTGCCAAGACAATTATCAATAGTTTTAACTGCTTCTATTGCCGCTGGCAAGATTCCAGTATGACCAACCATATCACAATTTGCAAAATTTAAAATAATAACATCAAATTCATTTTGATTAAGTTCAGTAATTAACTTATCAGTAATTTCATATGCTGACATTTCTGGCTTTAAATCATAAGTTGCTACTTTTGGCGATGGAATTAAATCTGCCGAAGCCCCTGTTAATGTAATTTCGGCTTGTGTTGCTAAACCATTTTTAAAATAATCTTTTCCACCATCAAAGAAAAATGTAACATGAGCAATTTTTTCTGTTTCAGCAATTCGTAATTGTCGATAGCCTTTTTTACTTAATCATTCTCCTAAACCATTAACAACTTTAATTGGTTTAAAAGCAACATGTTTTGAAGCAACTGTTTCTGCATATTCCATCATTGAAACAAAATAAATATCATGTAATTTCGGCATAAAATAAGTTTGTGCTTCATTACCCGGAAAATTAGGATTTGTTAAAGCTGAAGCTATTGCAATAGCACGGTCCGGGCGAAAATTAGCAAAAAAGACACCATCACCTGATTTAATATAACCTTTTGGGGTATTAATATTATATGCTGGCATTAAAAATTCATCATTGCGACCAGTTTGATATTCACGGTTAATATACTCTATTGGGTCACTAAATTCTGAACCCTTTCTTGAAACTAAAACATCATAAGCAATTTGCACTCGGTCATATTTTTTATCACGATCCATTGCGTAATAACGACCACCAATTGTTGCAATTTCCCCAACTTTTAATTGGTTTTGTAATTGTTGAAATTGTTCAAGGTAAATTTTAATACATTCTGGTTTCGTATCACGTCCATCGCCAAAAATATGCAAGTAAATCTCTTTTATTCCTTCTTGTGCTGCTAATTTATAAGCAGCAAAAATATGGTTTAAATGCGAATGAACACCACCAACTGAAAATAACCCCATAATATGAAATGCACCATTACTTTTTTTTGCAAAATTAATTGCCGCTAAAAGTTCTGGATTTTGATTAAATGTTCCATCTTTAATTGCTTTATTAATTAAAGTTAATGATTCATATTTAATGCGACCTGCTCCTAAATGAATATGTCCAACTTCAGAATTTCCCATTTGTCCTTCTGGTAAACCAACTCATTCTCCTGCCGCATGTGCTGAGACTCATGGATATTTTGTTTTTAATTTTTCAACATTCACCATATGTCCTTGTGTTACAGCATTTCCTTTTGAATCAGGAGCAATTCCTCATCCATCAAGAATTGCCAATAAAATTGGTTGTTTAACTTTCATTTTACTATTTCTCCTCTTTTTCTCTTTCCTTAACAATTATATAATTATTTTTTATTATTGAGAATATATTTTTCAATCATTTTTGCAACACCACCTGTTTCAACGGTAGTAGTTACTTCTTTTGCAACTGCTTTAATTTGTTCTTGGCTATTCTCCATTGCAATTCCTAACCCTACATTCTTAATCATTCAATAATCATTCATACTATCGCCAATTGCCATTATTTCTGATAAAGCAATATCCCATTGGGTTGAAATTCATTTTAAACCAGCTAGTTTACTAATACCTGGCGCATTTATTTTTGCTGTTCCTAAGGCATCAATTGCAATTTCAATATTTTGTCCACGCGCTGCAATAATAAAATCATCGTTTTCATGTACATTCATTACAATACACTTATAACTCTCATTTTGAATTACTAATGTAGAATCATATTGAATGAATTCTCCATGAAAAAATGCTAATTCAAAATTATTTTTAGCAACAGGATTAAAGTTAACAATAACTTTAGTTAAATCATCAACATAACATCATAATTTTTTATGGTATTTTTTTGCTAATTGAAATAAAAAATTAACTTGAGAAGCAGATAAGGCTTGTTGATAAACAATTGTATTAGTTTTAATATCATAAATGCATGCACCATTAAAACCAATAAAATATTGCTGAAAATAATCCATTTTTACTTTAATAACTTCTGACAACGAAGTTAATACTGGCCGTGTCCCGTTGCAAAAACAACACGAACACCCATTTCTTGTGCTTTAATAATTGGCATAATATTTGTCTCGTAAATCCCCTGATGAAAAGAACAAGCAGTTCCATCCATACTAATGCAATTAATTTAATCTTAGTCATAATTTCCTACTTTCTATTAAAATCTCATAATTATATTGTAAAAGAAAAAACCATATTTTTAAATATGTTTTAAAAGTTAAATCTTAAAAAAGAATTATCCCCTAAGCAACTACATTTTCAGTTGCTACTTCATCTTTCAATAATCAATCTCTCAGTTGAGGGTAAAAACCATAAATAGCACCAACACAACCACCTAAAATAGCTAAAACAATTAATATAGTAATAAAAACAGTTAATCAGGGGCGTGCTTTCTTTACACAATTTTTACATTGACATTGAATTTTTTCAATATTTGATTGATATTTTTTGCTATTGGTTCCTTTTTGCTGCTTATCATCAAATAAATCAGATGACCCTGATACCCCAATATTCATATTTTTACCAAGACCAACTTTAATGTTTGGATCAATTGGTGCATTTAAGAAATCTGATGGTTTAATTAAAGTACTATTTTGCCTATTGGCAATTCATTCAGCAATTGTTTGCGGTTGAGTTCCTTGCCCCGATAATTGTTGTGGATTTTCCTGCATCGTATTTATTGGTTGACTATTTTGTTGTCCTCAATTATTAGCATTAGGATAATATTGTTGATTCACATTTTGCTGTTGATATTGTTGTGATGGTTGAGCCCCTTGATTAGTACTAAGCGGATTATAATTTTGATTATTACCATTCTGTTGTTGATATTGTGAACCAAGATTTGATTGTTGATTAAATTGCTGTGGTCCAATATTTTGAGGTGGACGTTGCATTAAATTTTGCTGTTGATATTGTTGTGATGGTTGAGCCCCTTGATTAGTACTAAGCGGATTATAATTTTGATTATTACCATTCTGTTGTTGATACTGTTGAAAGTTGATATTTCTTGCTGGGGAATATTGTTGTTGCGAAATATTTTGTCCTGTTTGTCCAGATATTACTGGATTATAATTTTGATTAGGTCCATTTTGTTGATACTGTTGTTGTGAAACACTAAAATTATTTCCCTGATTAAGAGAAACTTGTTGTTGATTACTTTCTGGTCTGTTGCCCGAATCATTGTTAAAAGAATGTTTAAAATTCATTTTGTGCCCTTCCATTTCATCAATAATTACATACTTTTTATTTTTATATACTTTGTATAGTAATTATAACATAAAATAGTGGCATTTTTAGGACAATATTGCTTTTGTAAAAACATTATTAATAATTACACTTGGCCGTTTATTATGATATAAAATATCATATAAAGCTTCAAATAGAGGTAGAGTAATATTATTTGCTCGCGCATCTAACACAATTGTTTTACAAGTTAAAACGCCTTCTACTGTTTTTACCTGCTCTGATAAAACTTTTTGAGCATTATCAACTTGAGCAATTTCAAAACCAAGAGAATAATTTCGTGATTTGCTTGAGGTAGTTGTTAAAATTAAATCAGCTAATCCCGCAAAGTTAAAAAAAGTTTCAATTTGAGCTCCTTTTGTTTTGGCAAAAAGTTGAATCTCATTTAATCCCATTGTAATTAATGATGCTTTAGCGTTATCTGATTCATAAAGACCATTAAATATTCCTGAGACAATTGCTAATGCATTTTTCAAAGCAACAGCATATTCAGTACCAATAACATCCGTATTAGCAAAAGTAACAAAATATTCATTGTTAAATAATTCACGAACTTCTTGTGCAATTGCAAAATCCTGTGAAACCGCCATAATACATGTTGGTTTTCGTTGTAAAACTTCTTTTGCAATACTTGGACCATAAATACCAGCATATGCTTTTAAAATTTTTGGATTCACTAATTTTATAATTGATTTTGATAAAACTTCATGCGTGTCAGGGTCTAATCCTTTAGCAACATTAATGATAACAACTGGTTTAGTTACTGTTTTATTAATCTTTTCAATAATTAATTTAATAGCAACAACAGGGATTCCTAAAATAATATATTCAGCATCTTCAACTGCTTCAGCAAAATTTGTTGTAGCTTTAATTTCTTTATTAATTTTTAAATTACCAAAAAAATGACGATTTAAATGTGCATTATTAATATCATCAACTTCTTTATTATCAATTCCATACATAATAACGTTATGATCATTATCTGTCAAAACATTTGCTAAAACTGTCCCATATGCTCCTGTTCCAATAATAGTAATATTTTTTTGTGTTTTTTTCATCATAATTTCCCTCGTTACTTTCTTTCTCTAAATAATATTTTAATTGGTACTCCCTCAAATCCAAAATATTCTCGAAGTTGATTCTCAAGAAATCTTTTATAAGAAAAATGAAGATATTTTGGATTATTACAAAACATAATAAAAGTCGGAATAATACCTTCGGGTTGGGTAGCATAATAAATTTTTAAACGACCACCATTAAAATCTGGCGGTGGATTTAACAATTGTGCTTTTACTAAAATTTCATTTAAAATACTAGTTTTTATTCGTTGGGTTAAACCAGCATAAACTTCATCAATTGTTTGAAATAAAATATGTAATCGTTTTTTTTCTAAAGCAGAAACAAAAACCATTTTTGCATAATTTAGATATTTAAAATATCCACGAATACTTTGCTCAATTTTTTTCATTGACCGTTCATCTTTTTCCATCACTGCATCTCACTTATTAACTACTAAAATAATTGGTTTATTTTGTTCAAATGTAATTCCAGCAATATTTGTATCTTGGTCAGTAATAGGAACTGTTCCATCAATAATCAATAAAACAAGATCACTTCGTTCAATTGCACTAACAGCACGAAGAACACTATATTTTTCTAATTTCTCATAAACTTTCCCTTTTCGTCGAATCCCAGCTGTATCAATCACAGTATAAAGTTGATTATTACGTTTAAACGATGTATCAATTGAATCTGTTGTTGTCCCTGCAATTGGTGATACAATAACTCGTTCTTCACCTAAAATTGCATTTGTTAACGAAGATTTTCCAACATTTGGTTTTCCAATTAAAGAAAAATGAATTCCTTCTGTTTTTGGCTGAATTGGAATTTGATCTAAATAAGAAATTACTTGATCTAATAAATCACCAATGCCAATCCCATGCGTAGCAGATACAGCAATTGGCTCACCAAATCCTAATGTCATATATTCAAATAATTCACTTTCTTTTTCTTGTTTATCATATTTATTAATAACTAAAAGAACCGGTTTTTTAGCACGATATAATATTTTTGCAACCATTTCATCATCTGGAGTAATTCCTTCTTTGTACGATAAAACAAAAATAATAATATCGGCTTCTGCAATTGCAATTTCTGCTTGCATTTTAATCTCTTGCGCAAACATTGCCGTATTATTTAATGTAATTCCACCCGTATCAATTATTAAAAATTCCCTTGTTAATCATTCTGAAAAAGCATAAATTCGATCACGTGTTACGCCAGGAGTATCTTCAACAATTGCAAGACGATTTTTAATAATACGATTAAATAATGTTGATTTCCCAACATTTGGCCGCCCTACAATTGCAACAGTTCCTTTTTGTGCCATTTATTTTCCTGCTTTCTTATAATTACATATTACTTGATAAATCTTAGTTACTGTTTGTTCAAATGTTAACTTACTACTATCCACAACAACCGCATCAGGAGCAATTTTTAATGGTCCTACCGCTCGTGTTGTATCAACATAATCTCGTTCTTTTAATTTGACTTTAATTTCTGCTAAATTATTTGGAACAATATTTTTTTCTTGATTTTGATTTCATCGACGGTTAGCTCGTTCTGTAATACTAGCTGTTAAGTAAATTTTCACTTCCGCATCAGGGAGAACAACAGTAGTAATGTCTCGTCCAACAACAACATTACCTTTTTTAACCACTAATTTTCGTTGTAAACAAACCATTGCTGCTCGAATAAAATCAAGTCCAGTAATTTTGTTAATATTATCAAGAACAAGATTAGTTTGCAACTTATCAGTAATATCTTCATTATTAACATAAACATGGTTATTAATTACTTGATATTTAAAGTTTGCTAATTGTGCTTGCAACTGATGATGATTTGTAAAATCAACTCCAACTTTTACACAAAAATAAGTAAAAGCACGATAAGTTAGACCAGTATCAATAAACTGATAATTTATTTTTTTGGCCAATTCATAACCAGCAGAAGATTTTCCACTACCAGCCGGGCCATCAATCGCAATATTTATTTTCATCATCTACTCCTATTTTCTATAACAAAAGATTAAAACTAAACAAATAGCCAATAAAACAACAAGCAAAACCATAGTACTAAATAACATTTTATAACCTGGTTTTATCTTTCGATAAACAACTAACACATTATTATGCTTTTCTTCTAAAAGAGCACTTGATTCTTTTAGCATTTCTGCTGTTGACCGTTGGTCATTTTTATGCATATGTGCAATTGTACTAAATTCAATATTAGCTGAATTAATTTTAAAATTACTATTTTCTGCTTGAATTTTATCACTTACACGATGATAAATAATTTTTTCTGCTAAAATACTTTCTAAAATTGCTTGATATTTTTGATATGTTGGTTTGTTTAACAATGTTTCAGCAATTAAAATATTATGCATAACATCACCGGCATCTTGGTCATTTTTTTGATTAGTTTGAATTGTTGCTTTAGTTGTATTAACAACTTGTTCTAGCAACTGTTGTAAATCATATTTAAAATCAGATGGATATGGTTGTTCATCTGGGTTTTTATCCAAATACACTTTTTCTCAACTAAATTCTTGTTCAAAATTTGATTTAACACCACCAAAAAAATTATCATCAATAGCGTTTAATTTCGCCATATAACTATTAATGACCTGACTTGTTTGATTAATTTCTTGATCAATCTCAATCTCTTTCTTAATCATTTCACGTAGCTGGGCAAATTTCTCCATTCTAGTTTCCATGTTAAACCTCCAACTTTTTTAAACTACGTATTATGTAAATCTAAGCTCCAATTAATCTCTTGTTATTTTGATAATAACATCATTTTTAACAAATGCAACTCTTTTTTTAAAAAAATAAAATATTTTATAAATATAGCTTAATTTAACCATATTTAAGCACACTAAAAAAGCATTTATTAAATTTTAATTAATAAATTTACTTAATATTCTGTAAAAACATTTCTTTTGCACTTATTCAATTTAAACACGGTCGGAGTTTATC
>NZ_PUUH01000250.1:0-722 GCF_002968355.1 Spiroplasma sp. ChiS
GTGAATTTAAAAGAATTAAATGACAAAATTATTGATTCCAACAATGAATTAGAAGAAAAAAAAGAACAATTAGAAAATATGGAATTAAAGAAAAATAATTTATCTAATAAAGAATTACAAGAACAAAAAGAGTTATTAACTGCAATTAAAAAATTAAATGAAGAAATTACAGAAAATCAAAAAATAAGAAATGAATATTTAGAAAAAAATATTAAAAATATTGAAAACGGAAATAGCACAATTTTACAAACATTAAGGGGTACAAACATTAAGGGGAACAGAACAAATGGAAATTAAAACTATTTATAATCAAAAAGATATTTTAGATACAAGAGAATATAAAAATGCATGATTAAAAAATATGCAAAGACAACAATTAACGCCACAAGAAACAAAATTTTTACAAGTTGGAACAAATCCAACTGGAAATGAAGATGCGAGTCCGCTTAATAAATTCATTTTTTACAAATGTGATACCATCTATTTTTTGATTATCATGAATGGTATCACCAATTAAAACAATTATTTCACTAAAACTTCCTAGTGTGCCTTAACTAAGATATAATCGATTATAATAAATATTAAAATCCTTTAACCATAACACGGAAAAAGTTTAAGATTTTAATAATACAAAATATAGCAAATGGAATTAATATAATTCACGCTTCACCTAAGAAAACCATTATCTCAGGTAAAATATTTGTTATACCTTCTTTAACTTT
>NZ_PUUH01000251.1:0-718 GCF_002968355.1 Spiroplasma sp. ChiS
TATAAATTTAATGTATTAAAATTCATTTAGTCTCCTTTAAAATTTAGTATAAATAGTTTAGTTGTTTTTTTAACATTACAGCTGTTGAATTTACATATTAATATTATTTTAGATAACAGAATAAATTAAAGTTTAACAACTTAATAAGTATACCTTAAAAAATAAGAAAATAAAGGATTTTTCTTAGAAATTAGAATGAATTCTATTAAAAATAAATAAAAAAAGCAATAAAATGAATTAGTCAAGAAAAGTAGACTAATAAAAAATGACTAAAGGTTTAGGTTCCTGTATTCAACAGGACTTAGACCTTTTAATTTTGATTGTGGTCTAAAATTATTATAAAAGGCATCGTGTACGATGAAGCGGCAAAAAAGCAACTCTTGTTAGAGTTGTTTTTTTATTTGAAATAAAACAACTCYTAAAAGGAGGTAATGATAATTAAACAACAAAAAATATGTGATGTTAATGATTGTTATAAATTATCATCATTCATCACCGAAGAATTTGTATCAAATAAAGTTTTATGAACTTGTGAAAAACATAGAAATTTATTGAATAAGGTAAAAGATAAAACACAACAACAATTTTATCAAAAACTAGAAAATTCAAAAATTATCTTTGATTGAGAAACTGGTTTGTTAAAACTTTGATTTTATAAAACAACTTAATGCAGAGTGGGACGGTTATTTTAAATAACTAAGTGTTTTATTCCACATAG
>NZ_PUUH01000252.1:0-717 GCF_002968355.1 Spiroplasma sp. ChiS
TGTCATCGGTAATTTTGTATTTCAAATTACATCAAAAATAAATGTCATCGGTAATTTTGTATTTCAAATTACATCAAAAATAAACAAAAATATATCAAAAACAAAACTAAAAATCTTGTCTCAATTACTATTATTATTTTCAACTAATAAATTAATCATCTTTACTATTTCCTTTCTCTTTTTTAGGTTTTAAATTCTTTTTCAAAATATCAATATCAAACAATTTTAATCGTTCTTTAACACTTAACTTTGTGATTTCCGACCAATAATATTCTTTTTTATTAACAATTTCGCCATTCTTTAAATCACGCACAAAYTTTAAYCATTGACTATCATATTTATTCGCAAATTCAAGGGGAATAATTATTTTAAAAAACCGAATTCCTAACCCAACATCCGACTTATGTTTTACTCTTTTACCTTCTGCTCTTCGTTCTACTGATTTTGTTTTTCAAATTTCATAATCCGTTATATCTTGAAAAATACCAATTCGCATAATAAARAAACGATTAAAAAAATTAAATCCTTTTTTAGCAACGGGTTTTTTCAATGAAATTGGAATAATAATCCCACTTGCTAACTGGCGAATATTATTTCAAATCATACCCTCACGCTGAGCAGTAAACAACGCACGATGTCCAAAATGTCTCGCTAAAACAATTCACGGTATTTTACCACTATGAACTTTTTTCTCATCGTGAGGACTAGTTCCATCAA
>NZ_PUUH01000253.1:0-715 GCF_002968355.1 Spiroplasma sp. ChiS
GTTGATGTTATGGGGGAACAAGAAAAAATATTGCTGATGATAAATCGTTGGGGATACTTAAATACAGAGTAAATCGGTTTATTAGTTAATAAGAAAAAACGAATACAGAGTAAATCGGTTTATTAGTTAATAAGAAAAAACGGGCGACCGAAGAACTTTTAAAAACATTACATAAAAAGGGTTAATAAAAGTTGACCAACATACCCATCGTAATATTTATTATCTTTCTCATAAGGGAAATAATTTTGTTGGGCGTGAACACAAAAAAGCAATTAAAATAAATTGCTATGAACTCCCCCACCAAGATATGCTCATCAAATGACTTGTTGCACAAAATGACATCGAAAATTACCAAACAGAGCGGGAGTTAAAAATGGAAAACGATAACCTCAACGCCTACCCTGACTTAATTGTTTACAAAACTGATGGGACAATTCAATTAGTGGAATTTGAGCGAACACGAAAAACTCCCGAGCGGTTTAGAAAAAAACTTGATGGTCTTTGCAAATACTATAAAGACAACTACCAAGTCCACTGAATTACCCCAACTTAAACCCTCGCTAACTGAATTGAAAATCAAATCAATAACTATGCTTGACAAGAACTAAACACCTACGAAATCTGAAACAAATAAAAAAATAAATTTTTATTTATTTTAAAATAGAGGTTGTTATTAAAAATTTTATTGTTAAGATGAAATTATAAAAATAGAAAT
>NZ_PUUH01000254.1:0-711 GCF_002968355.1 Spiroplasma sp. ChiS
TATTTCCTTTCTATCCTTACTAAAACAGTGGCCATCTATTCTTTCAGAACAAAATAATTTATAAAATAGACTATATAACCACCCAAAAATATCTACCACCCCTATATAGTCTATTTATTTCATCTTTTTTTAAGACAATATTGATTTCAACTTTTAACTTGTTCTATTGTTTTTTTACAATTATGACAAATATTAACATTATGTTTTTTAAGATATTTACGAAATATTAATCAACCCAATAATATTAAATATAATATATAACTTGGTATTTTATAAACTTGTTCTAAACATTTACCAATCGGTAATTTAATTGCTGGTATTTTAGGTATTTTTGTTGTTAATCAAGCAGTACCATGTAATATTGGATATGATATAACAATCCCAGCATATCCAAAAAAACCACCATCAGTTATATTGTGCTGACCAAACATAAACTCTTTAACTGGTTCTAATGTTGGTATTCAATTAAAATGTAAACTAGTAAAAAATAAACCATATAAACTTAAAAATGGTGTATGATATAAAATTGATAAAGCATTATATCGCATAATATATGCTTTTTTAATATGAAATGGATATTTATCATATTTTAAAAACTTACGATTTTTTCATGCTTTAAAACTTTGACTTGGATTTCTTTGTTCAAAACCTAATCTTTGTCAATAAGTACCATTTTCATTTTTAATAATAATATTTTCTTTATCTATCATA
>NZ_PUUH01000255.1:0-711 GCF_002968355.1 Spiroplasma sp. ChiS
CTATGGCACACTAGTTATGTTATTTGATTTATTAATTTTAATTTTATATTTCTTTTATTAAACTTGTTAATAGTATTTTTCAGTGTGCCAATTTTTACTATTTTATATTTTTAATAATGTTAATAACAATGTTTATTAAACATTAAATAAACAATAGATAAACATTAAATATAACAATGTTTATTAAACAATAAATAAACTATAGATAAACAATATATAAACATTAAATAAACAATAGATAAACATTAAATATAACAATGTTTATTAAACAAAGGAGTGTGATTAATTATGTTAGGAATTTGAATATTTTTTTTAAAACGTAAATGTCAAATTTGTCATTCTATTTTGAATAAAAAAATTGTTGGTAGTTTGTATTTTAAGTTAAATGTTTGTTCAATGCAGTGTAACCGAAAGCGAGTTGATTTGAGTAATGTATCAGAAACCAAGTTATAAGAAGAATATTAACATAGAAAATTACTTTATTCGAAGAGAATTTATAGTTTTTAGAACAGATAAAGCTTCATTTATAAATTTACCCAATCATAATCGTCATATTGGTTTTTGATTGAGTAATAAGTTTATTTATCAGAGTGAAAAAAATTGTAATCAAGTAGCAATCGGTTTAATTTATGATAATTATTATTCTATTGTAAAATATGATGAAAATTTAAAGCGTAATATTTGAAAGAGTTTAACTGGAACGGAATTAAT
>NZ_PUUH01000256.1:0-707 GCF_002968355.1 Spiroplasma sp. ChiS
ATAATAACCAAAATAATTAAATTTATTTAAAAATAAATTTGTAGACAGTGTATAGTGCAAAAATAAACAAAAAAATTATTTATTCAACTCACATAAAAGCTAGTGTGCCTTAGCTAAGATATATGATCGATTATAATAAATATTAAAATCCTTTAACCATAACACGGAAAAAGTTTAATATTTTAATAATACAAAATATAGCAAATGGAATTAATATAATTCACGCTTCACCTAAAAAAACCATTATCTCAGGTAAAATATTTGTTATACCTTCTTTAACTTTTCATAATGCACTAGTCAAACCTGTTCAAATAAGTGCAAAAATAAACAAAAAAATTATTTATTCAACTCACATAAAAGCTAGTGTGCCTTAGCTAAGATATATGATCGATTATAATAAATATTAAAATCCTTTAACCATAACACGGAAAAAGTTTAATATTTTAATAATACAAAATATAGCAAATGGAATTAATATAATTCACGCTTCACCTAAAAAAACCATTATCTCAGGTAAAATATTTGTTATACCTTCTTTAACTTTTCATAATGCACTAGTCAAACCTGTTCAAATACCAGTCATACCCTCAGTCATAGTTTTAGGTGTAGGTGCTTTGTTAAAAAATTAAACGCTGTTGTTAAATACATACCTAACATTATTTATTACTCTCCTTTCTTTCAATTTCTTTTTTATCTTTTTTCTTTCC
>NZ_PUUH01000257.1:0-57501 GCF_002968355.1 Spiroplasma sp. ChiS
CATTTATTTCAAGGTGAATATTCACTATTACCACTAGGACTACTATTTTTTAAACGATCAATATCTGCTTTTCTTAATAAAATACCTTGATAATTTCCATTTTTATCTTTTGCAAAAGCATAAGCACCAATAATTTCATTATAATCACTAGTATTTGCATTAAAATTAATTTCATGTATTTTAGGACATGAATTTAAACTATCTCATATTACCACTAGGACTACTATTTTTTAAACGATCAATATCTGCTTTTCTTAATAAAATACCTTGATAATTTCCATTTTTATCTTTTGCAAAAGCATAAGCACCAATAATTTCATTATAATCACTAGTATTTGCATTAAAATTAATTTCATGTATTTTAGGACATGAATTTAAACTATCTCATTCAAATTTTTCACCTTTAAATATAATTTCTTTTCTTGGACTATACCCTGATTCTTCCATTCTTTTACAATAAACTTTACTATCAATAACAAGTAGTTAAACTATAAATAATATTTTTTTATCTTTATCTCATTTTTTAAACGGAATAATATTAAAATCTTTACCAAAAATTAACCCTTTATTACTTAATTTAATAATTCCTAATGCTGTTATTTTAGCATTATCAGCATTATTAACTAATTGCATATAATTTTGTCCATTTTTCATTTTTAATTCTTCAAGTGCTAATATATTTTCTTTTACATATTTATCATTAACTTTTAATTCATATTTAATAATTGCACCTTTAATATATTGTTGTAATTCATTTGTCATTTTATTTCACTCCTTTAATTTTTATATTTATTCCTTTAATACCAACTACTTTATTATCAGTATTTGTATCTCATTGTGCTTTAATTGTATTTTTAACTAACTTTTCATCAATAATTAAATATTTAATTAATTGCTTTAATTCATATTGATTAGCATTTTCTAAAAAATCATCATCAATACCTAATATTTCAATATCTTTTATTAATAATTTTTCTTTACGAAAATTACTAGTAATAATTTTTAATTCTTGCTCTTGTTTTGCTACACTTTTAATTTCTAAAAATTGTTCTTTTTTATGATTTTCAACAATTTCATTTTGTTTTTGAAATTGAATATTAATGACACTATTTTTTAAATAATCATGATTATTCTTAATATTTTTTTCTAAATTTAAAATAATATTTCTAATAAAATTTAAATCATTTTTAAGTGATTTAAATTTTTCTAATGGTTCTCTAAAAATATAATCAATTTTTGAAACTACTAATTTTAAATCTTTTAGTAATTGTGATTTATATTCTCCATTTATTAATCAAGTTTGTTGTCTGTATATAAATTCTGCTAATTCTTGTCCATTTTCATCAATTCATTTTTTAATATTTAATGCTTTTAAACTTAATACAAATTATAAAACAATAAGAGGAATAAAAAATGAAATTAATTATTGTTGAAGATAAAAATGCAATTGGAAAAGTTGTTGGGCAAATCTTTGTGAATTATGTGCAACAAAATCCAAAAGTTGTTTTTGGTTTAGCAACTGGTTCATCACCAGAAACAACTTATCAATATATTATTGAAGATTATAAAAAAATAAGACAGACTGAAGTAAAGTAACGACTTTTAACTTAGATGAATACATTGGTTTAGAACCAAACCATCCACAAAGTTATCGTTATTTCATGATGAAAAATTATTTAATCACTTAAATATTGGTTGCATAAAAAAAGTAGGGTATAAAAATATAAAGAAATTAAATAAGAATAATTAAACCATTTACTAAAATGGTTTTTTTATTTGAAAAAAACTAAAATAACTAATTGATTCAAAACAAGGACAGCATCTTTATATATATTTATAATTTTTAAAATAATAAAAAGTTGTTTCCTTTCTGAAAAAAACCATATTAAATTAAGAAATTAGTAAATAACACACATACTAACTTAGTAAAGGTGTTGTCCTTGTTTTGTTTCACTTAGTTATATTAATAAATCAATCGTTAAATATTAGATTGTAGAAACTAAAAATGGAAAAAATCAATATTATGATTAAATGCAGTAAATGGATATACCGTTAAAATTTTCGTTAAAGTCTCATCACTACCAGTAATCATTGCTTGACAATATTTGGTAATTCCTTCTTGCTGTACTACTTGAGCAAATTTTTGAAAACTAGCAATTGTTCCTTTTTTAGTATCTTCACCATACCCACCATGAACATGACAGTCAATAAAACCAGGCATAATAATTGCTTGTTGCAAATCATAATCCACTTGGTCAGTTTGACCAGCTGTAATTTTAACAATTTTATCATCTTTAATTTCAATTCAACCATTTGAAATTATTTGTTCTTCACAAACTATTTTTGCATTTTTTAAAATCATTTTGTTTCTCTCATCTTTCTATCTTAAAATTTAAAATTTATTGGTAGTTTTTTAAGATCAAAGGTAACTTTCTTATGCCCCAAGCAACGATAAAGCAATGCTAAAATTAACATATGATTATTTTCCCGAACCAAATAAGTTTGCTTTCCAACCGTAATTTTGACCCCAATATCAATAAATTCAACATTTGAAATATCTGTTAAATTAAACTGTACTACTTTCTTGTTATTATTCTTATCTAACCCATCAATAATAAACCGCTTATTAGTAATTAATAAAACACCCTTACAAAAAAACTTGATATCTTTATGTTTATGTGTTGTAAAAAGATGAATATTAACAGCATTATTTTTAAAATGACACTTTTCCTTCGGCTGTAAATCAAATGCCACTGGCAAAACTTTTAAAGGTCGTCATAATGTAAAATTAACCTCTTCAACATTATAAATAAACTCTTGTTCACGACCAGTTAACACTAAATTTAGTTTCCGTTGATATTTGTAAAATCGGTGAATAAAATCTTGAGTATAAGCAAAATTTTTTAAAATTCAACGTTTAAAAATTCAATATTTAAAATTACAGAAATTCTCCGTTCCCATCTTTTTTTGATAACGATCTAAAACAAAGCGCGGTTTATATTTAAAATTATCTTCATTTAACGTAAACTTTCACTCTTCACGTTTTAAATAAAAACTTATATCTTTTGTTAATCTTGAAAACATTACCATCACCTTTATTAATTATATAACAAAATTAAAAAAATCTAAATTAATCTATGATTAATTTAGATTCTAGGGTTATTTTTAACTAAATTCAATGGTGGTTCAGGACAGAATTGAACTGCCGACACTTTGAGCTTCAATCAAATGCTCTACCAACTGAGCTACTGAACCACGATTGGCGGTCTTGACGGGACTTGAACCCGCGATCTCCTCTGTGACAGAGAGGCATGATAACCACTTCACTACAAGACCATTGGTTGCGGGGGCAGGACTTGAACCTGCGACCTTTGGGTTATGAGCCCAACGAGCTACCACTGCTCCACCCCACAATTTTAATACTATCACAACTTAACTTTTAATTGCAAGTTTTTTTCTGAAAAATGGCGGAAGATGAGGGATTCGAACCCCCGCGCGGCTTTCACCGCCTGTCGGTTTTCAAGACCGATCCCTTCAACCAGACTTGGGTAATCTTCCAAAAATGCTTGTAAAGCAACTAAATAAATAATAAATGGTGGACCCTACTGGACTTGAACCAGTGACCATCCGGTTATGAGCCGGATGCTCTAACCAACTGAGCTAAGGGTCCATGGTAGCGAGAAAGAGACTTGAACTCTTGACTTCCCGGGTATGAGCCGAGCGCTCTAACCAACTGAGCTATCCCGCCATATCAAGTTTAATTGTTTTATTAATTGTTAATGGTGGACCCGAACGGGATCGAACCGTCGACCCCCTGCGTGCAAGGCAGGTGCTCTCCCAGCTGAGCTACGGGCCCAAAATAGTATAAAAATGGTCGGAAAGACAGGATTCGAACCTGCGACCCCTCGGTCCCAAACCGAGTGCTCTACCAAACTAAGCTACTTTCCGAAAAAAAATAACATTTAAATAAATGGCGCGCCCAGAAGGATTCGAACCCTCAACCTTTTGATCCGTAGTCAAACGATCTATCCAATTGATCTATGGGCGCATAAGAAATAAAGCAATATTTAAATGTTGAGTAGATTTAAATGGAGGCACTAGTCGGATTCGAACCGACGATCGGGGAGTTGCAGTCCCATGCCTTAGCCACCTTGGCTATAGTGCCATAAAATCTAAACCCCTACTATATTATCATATTCATAATTCATTTCAAGATAAATAAATAAAAAAATTAAATTCATTTTATTATTTTTATTTACTCAACAGCAATTAAAAATGGGTATAATGTTTGATCACCATCAATAAATTCATATTCAACATCAAAACTTTCATCGAGATATTTTCGAATTGCATTAATATCTCGTGTTTCTGCTTCTTCACCAGTAAAAATTGTAACAATTTCTGTTGATTTTGTAATTGCTCGGTCAAACAAGTATTTCATTGTTCATGATAAGGTTGGAAATGAACAAATAATTTTTTTATTCATAATCCCCATATACTCCCCTTTGTTAATTTTAACACCATCAATTGAAGTTGTTTTTGCTGAAACAGTAATTGATAAACTTGTCACATTTTTAAGACTTGATTTTAATGTTGAATAAATCTTTTTCGGTGCTTCTCCTGGTTCAAATGATAAAGATGCTACCATTCCTTCTTGAATTGATGTTGTTGGCACAATATATACATTTGATTTACGTTCAACTTTGGCTGCTTGTTGTGCTGCTAAAATTGCATTACTATTGTTTGGCAAAATAAACACATCAACCGCATCAACTGCTTCAATTGCATTTAAATAATCATCAGTTGATGGATTCATTGATGCTCCACCATTAACAGTAAATTGAATATTTAAATCAGTTTTGAAAAAATTGGCAATTCCATTTGATGGTGTAACGGCAATAATAGCCGCAGAATTTTTTAATTGCCGGTCAACTTTAATTGTCTTAACATGTTTGGCTGCTTGTAAATTCATATTTTCAATTTTAATATTCTTAAACTCACCATGTTGTTGTAAAAAAGTTACAATATAACCCGGAAGTAAAGTATGAACATGAACTTTTAAAATATCATTATCAACAACTGCAACAATTGATTTTCCACCTTGATCTTCTAATGTTTGGCGAATTTGCATTATATTAATTTTATTAATATGCTTATTATCTAACATTACAATTGCCTCAGTACAATAACCAAATTCTTCGTTTTGCAAATCCATAACAACATTATCACCAGTATTTTCAACTTGTTTTTTTCGTTGTGGCACAATTTTTCCTGTTTTTCAATATTCTGTAATGCCTTCAAATATTTTTACTAAACCAAAACCACCTGAATCAACAACACCAACTTCTTTCAAAATTGGTAGTAACTCCGGAGTATGATTCAATGACTCAGTTGCAAAATCAACAATTTTTTGGAATAACTCTGGAACAGGGATTTCTTTTTCTAATGTTGAAACATGTTCCGCAGTTTCACGGATTACAGTTAAAATTGTTCCTTCAACCGGTTTCATCACCGCTTTATAAGCAACTTCATTAGCTTGTGAAATTCCTGCTTTAACTGAATCAAAATTTAATTCATCAAATTCTTTTAAACCATTGGCAAAACCACGAAAGATCTGCGATAAAATAACACCTGAATTGCCACGTGCCCCCATAATTAAGCCACGCGCAAAAACATCAGCAATCTTACTAATTGATTCCGAATTGAGTTCATTAATTTCCTTAACAGCATTAGTCATCGTTAAATTCATATTTGTTCCTGTATCTCCATCAGGAACTGGAAAAACATTTAATTTATCAATTTCTGGATAAAAATTATATAAATTATTATAACCGCTGATCAGCGAATCTTTAAAAGATTTTGCATTAAATTCCATTTCTATCACCTTTACATTTTTCATCAATTAAGTTCCCTTTTTTAGTTTTCCTAAGTGATATAATTGTAAATCTTGCATCATTCAAATATCTCATTTTAATAAAATTTCCTACCTAAATTAATAAGTCTTGAATATTTACATTCACATAAATCATAATATCATTTGAATAAATATCCAGTTTTTCTAATTCATATTTAATCCTAATTTGTATTTCTTGGGCAATATCTTTAATATTTACTCCTTCTAGCAAAATAATAAAGATTTCTATATAAAAATTACGACCATCTTGTCTCAATTTAATTGACTGTGAGTAATCTTTAAGTAGTATTATCACATTGTCTTCATTATTTTCAGTATCATCAACCTTTGCGAATCCAGCGACCCCAGGGACTGTAATTACTGCTGCATGAACTAAATCTGCAATTTTAACTACATTAATTTTCTCAATCATAAAAATCACCACTAAACTAAATTAACATTATTAATTATAACGAGAAAATACAATAAAGCAATAAATTTATTATATTTTCTTAATTAAATTGTTAACTCTTTGTTGTCTTTCCCCCTTATTATTTAAAAAAATCATCAATGTTCGTTAGCATATGACTAGGACTAACAAGTTTTTCTAATGTTTTCTCTTCCGCTAATATTAATTCTTGATACTTTAAAACAAAGTCTTTTGTATTAATTTCTTTTTTTCTGAAACATTTTTAATTTTAATACATTCATTAATATCCTCTCAAGAAAATCCATGTTGTACTCTTAAAGAAACTATTGCATGAGCAATACTATGGTTTAACGATTCTTGATTACGTTTGCCACCAATTGTATTATCAAATGATAAAGTTTGAGTAAAAGAATAATGATTATTCCCTTGTTCACTTGTTTTTCGTACTGTCATTTCAATCATAACATTTTCCTCCTAGATGTAATTCTACTATAAATTAAGGATAATTACTACCTTTTAAAGTTTAATCATTAAGCAAATTATTTACTGAATACTAGGCAAATTAAATGAGCATTAATTATATAATAACTGCAATGTTATAAATATATTATTTTTCAATAAAATAAGTTACTATATAATTAGTGTATGACTATTTTAATTAGTAAATAACATTACTTTTCAATAAAAAGATGTAAACATATGAATAAAATAGAATTTTTAATTAATTTAGATAAGGTGAACAGTGATTTTAAAAAATTATTAAAAGATTTTGATAAGTTAGAAAATAAATATCTTAAAATAATAAAAAAAGATAAAAATCTAAAAGAAACAATAAATTTAGAAGAATTATCAGATATTAAAAATGTTTCAAATGAATTATATACAGAAGTATTTTTCCCCTATTTTCAACATAAAAATGAAGAAATCATTCCAAATGGCCGAGAAATTATTGAAACAGTTACGGGTACTTACCAAAATTTAAAAACTAAAGTTAATAATTTTGTCTTAAACACAGACAAAGCAATAACTGATGCACAAAAAAATACCCAATGATATTTACCTAAGTCAAAGATAAATCCAATTGCAAAACCACCACGAGTAAAATTATCTGATCAAGAATTATTAAATTTAGAATCACAGCCAGGACCAAGTGGGGTTCAAGCACAAACCAATAAAAAAGCCCACAATCTGTTCCTTCCAAACCACATTTAAAAGAATTACAAAAAAAGAACATTATTGCAATTAACAAACAAGTAAAAAATATGACCCAACAAGAAAATCAACAGGAACAAACAACACAAGTTGAAGAAAATTCAAGATAAGGTGAAGATGAATAACACTTTTAATAATGGTTTTATCCATTTTTTAACTTAAATTTAGCAAAAAACTGATGGTTTTCATAAAAATTAGATTTATACTTGCTTTTAATTTAAAAATTAGTTATTATTTTATAGTATGCAGATATAAAGGAGTGAAATTATGGCAAGAAAATGTGAAATTACTGGTAAAAGTGCTTTATCAGGAAACAAACGTTCACACGCGTTAAATGCAACCCGTCGTAAATGAAATGTTAATTTACAAAAAGTAAGAATTGTTGTTGACGGTGAAGTTAAAACATTACGTGTTGCAACAAGAACTTTAAAAACATTAAAGCGTAAAGGACAAATTGCGCAATAAATAAAGTTTAAAGAAACATTGATAAAATAATAAAAAAGGAAGCATAAATTTTAAAATTTATGCTTCCTTTTTCTCTAAAATACGATAAAATTAAAAAAGTACAAATGCCCATGTGGCGGAATTGGCAGACGCAGTAGACTCAAAATCTACCGAAGAAATTCGTATCGGTTCGAGCCCGATCATGGGTACCAAATTTTAAAGCAAAAAATAATCGGTTTAAAAAACCGATTTTTATTTACTATAAATTGCGACAACTTGACCTGCTAAAACATCAATATTTCCTACTGACGCAAGAAATTCATTGCTAACTGCATTAGGCGATAATTCTACTAATTTTAATTGTTTAGCATTATATTTTAAATTACTAATCGTCACAGTTGCTGATTGTAAACTAAATAATGAAAAATAACGATAACCTGACTTTTGATAAACTTCATTCATTCCTGGTTTTAGTAAATAAGCATAAGTATTATCATTCATAAAAATGATATTGTAACGACAAATAAAATTAAAACAACTCAACTCCATATCAAATCGATTGCCTTGGGCAATAAAAATAATTTCTTGTGGGTTTAATTTTAAAGCTTCTTGTAATGCTAATTCACCATCAATATGATCTTTAATTTGGGAAACTATTAGTAACTCTTTTGCTTTATTAGCAATCAGTTTTGCTTCTATTGTTGTCAAACTATCTTGGTCACAGCAAAAAAGATCAAAAGTAGCAAAATTTTTAATTAAATCTAAGGCACCCCGTTCAACACCAATTTTATAATAATCTTGATACTGTTGTAAATCTAAGTTTGTTTCTGAACAAACAATTAAAACTTTATTTGTTTTCATTCTCTAATAATCCTTTCAATCGGGTTGCTAAATCTGTATGACCAAATAAATAATTACCCGCTACTAATACATCAACCCCATATTGTTTACAAAGAGTTGCAGTCTCAGCATTAATTCCTCCGTCAACTTCAATTAATGTTTTGCTATTATTTTGATCAAGATAGTCTCGTAAGGCTTTAATCTTTGTTGCTGCAGCTGAAATAAAAGTTTGACCGCCAAAACCAGGTTCTACTGTCATTACTAAGACTAAATCAAGATGTTTTAAATAAGGGAAAATAAATTTAACTGGGGTTGATGGTTTAATTGCTAACCCAATTTTTATGTTTAATTTTATTCGTAAATTTAAAAATTCAGTTAATTGTGGTGGGGTTAATGCTTCATAATGCAAAGTAATTGCTGATGCACCTGCTTTAATAAAAGGCAGCAAATAATTTTCAACACTACTATTTTTAATTTTAACCATTAAGTGACAATCAAGATACAAATCACTATAACTAGTAATATCAGCTAAAATCTTTGGACCAAAAGTTAAATTTGATACAAAATCACCATCCATTACATCAAAATGAATTCATTGTGCGCCAGCTTCCTTAATTGCTGCTAATTCTTTTTGTAAGATTAAATAATTTGCACTTAAAACACTTGGTGCAACAAGATATTTTTTCATCATTACCTCTTTCTATTGCTCTTGCATAATGCGAACATAATCATTATAAAAAAATTGTGGAATAATATTCGCTTGAACTAATGCTTTTATTTTGCAATGCGGTTCGTGTAAATGTAAACAAGTTCGAAACTTACATTCATTAGCATATTGATTAAAAAAATGATAAGAGCGTGCTAATTCTCCTTTTTCATAATCTCTTAAATCAAATGTTGAAAAACCTGGCGTATCAGCAACCATTCCATTTAATAACTCATATAATGCGCTAGTTGTGGTTGTATGTTTTCCTCGCCCTAATGCTTTAGAAATTTCTTGCGTCTTAATTATTTCCGCTTGTAATAATGTATTTAAAGTTGACGACTTACCACTACCAGTTTGTCCAGTTAACACTGAGATTTTATTTTGAAAAAGTTGTTCAAATTGTTGTCATATTTTTTTATCATCTTTTTTATTACTAATAAAATAAACTTCATAGCCTAACTTTGGATACCAGTTAAAATATTTTTGATAAAGTTCATCTGTTTTCAATAAGTCTTTTTTAGTAAAAACAATAACTGGTTTTAAGTTTTTATATTCAATAAATGCTAAATATTTATTTAATAAATATGAATTAAAAGTCGGTTCTGCCATTGCTGTAATAATAACAACTTGATTAACATTAGCAATTCGTGGACGGTATAATTTATTTTTACGAGGTTCAATTTGATAAATAATTCCTTGCTTGTCATTTTGAATTTCAAATTGAACATAATCACCAACAACTGGCTTAATTTCTTGATGACGAAATAATCCTTTTGCTTTGCAAGCATAAATTTGATGATCAGTATCATTTTTAACATAACAAAACTCGCTAACAATGCGAATAATCATTCCTGTTTGGTGCATATTATTCTATCCTGGTAAAAACAAGCAAAGTCAAACTAAGACACTAATAAAACTAACTAGTAAGAAACTAAATCACCAAGCAACCTTAGTTCTTAAAAATCATGGATAAGAATAATACCGATCATAAAGTTTGCGCTGTTTGCCTTTTACTTCAAACAAATTTGATAACTTTAAAGGTTTTTCAGATTGATGCTCTGGTGCTTCAATTGCTTGTAAACTATTATTAAAATCTGCTACTGTCTGAAACCGCTCACTTGGATCTTTTGCGATTGCCTTTAAAATAATATTTTCTAAACTTTGTGGTATCAACGGATTTACTAACCGTGGTCGTAATGGTAATTCTTTAACATGTTTAACCGCAACAAATGTTGGGTTTTTCCCAACAAAAGGAGCCATACCAACTGCTAACTCATACAACATAATGCCTAAAGCATAAATATCACTACGTTTTGTTGCTGGTTTTGATTGAACAATTTCTGGTGCCATGTATTTTGATGTTCCAATGATTTTACCACATTCTAAATCTTCACTATTTTCTAAAATTGCAACACCAAAATCAGCAACCTTAATTTTACCATCATATGAAATTAAAATATTTTCTGGTTTAATATCACGATGAATAATATCATTATGATGAGCTTCGGTAATAGCTAAATTAATTTCATCAAAAAAATATAATAATTCTTTAACAGTACAAGGACCTAATGTTAGTAAGCGGTCTTTTAAAGTATAACCTTTAACTAATTCCAAAACTAGACAATGACGATCATACGCTTGAAATGAGCCATAAACTTTAACCACATTATTATGGGAAAACTGCGCAATTGAATTATATTCTTTATTAAAACGTTCCACTGCTTCTTTATTTTTTGATAATGTCAATGTCATAATTTTAATTGCAACATGTCGTTTTAATAAAATATCATATCCTTCAAAAACTTCAGCCATACCACCATCGGCAATTTTAGCTAAAATCTGATAACGATTATGTAACATAGTTCCAATTGTGATTTGTTCCATCTTCTGCACCCTTTTACCTTATTATTTTAACTTGTAAACATCATAACACAAAAAAACTAAGAAGAAAAAAGAACAAATAAAAATAACAGCGCTTTAATCTGTTATTTCAAAAACAATTCCGGTTAAATTATCAGTTGATAGATTTTCTAATGCCCGATCAATTAAAATTTTAACTTTATCATTTAATTTATTTGCCGATTTTAATGTTTCAATTAAATCAATTTCATCAATATAATCATGAATTCCATCGGTGGTTAATAAATACTGCCCTTTAATATCCTCAATAACATAAGTATCAATTTTTAAATTCTTTGTTGGTCCCAAAGCACTTGTTAATACTTTTCAAAAAGTATGCATATTATATTGTTTTTTATATTGACCTTGAAATTCTAATTCTTGTTTTTCTCGATACTCTGTTGAATTTTCCATATTTTGGTCAGTAGTAATTTGATAAATTTTATCATGATGTAATTTATATAACCGTGAATCACCAATATTAATAACATATACTTTTCCGTTAGCAATTAATGCAGCAACAACTGTTGTTCCCATATCACTTGTATCAGGATAAATTTGAGCATAAGTAACCATTTCTTGTTGAATTGTTAAAATTGTTTGACGAAACCATTTATTAATTTCTTCATCGGACAAATGGTTAAAATTTGTCCGTTTAAAATGTTCCACCAAACTATCAACAGCCATTTTACTGGCAACTTCGCCATGTTGATGACCACCCATCCCATCACAAACAATGGCAATATAATTGTTAAAACTATTATTGGCAAAATCAAAGTAATCTTGATTACTACTACGATAAGCACCAATATCAGTTTTGTATCCAAACCGTATTTGCATAATTATTTTCTAATAATCCCTTCATTTTTAGCTCGTAATTGACCGCAAGCAGCATCAATATCGTGACCAAATTCACGACGAACAATACAATTAATTTTTTGTTGTTGTAAAGTTTCAAAGAATTGATTAATTTTAGTACTACGTTGATACCCATTTTCTGCAACTGTGTTATAAGGAATTAAATTAACATACGCATTTAATCCTCAAATTAATTTTGCTAATTCTAATGCTCTTTCACGACTATCATTAACATTCTCAATTAAAATATACTCAAAAGTAACACGTCGATTAGTTAACTCAATATAATAACGAACTGCATCCATTAATTTTTCTACTGGGTAAGCTTTATTAATTGGCATTAATTGATTCCGAATCGTATTGTTTGGAGCATGTAATGAAATCGCTAAATTAACTTGCGTCTTTAACTCTGCAAATTGTTTAATTTTTGGAACTAACCCACAAGTAGAAATTGTAATATGGCGCGCACCAATTTGATAACCTTTTGGGTCATTAATAATGTTGACAAACTTAAGCGTATTATCAAAATTATCAAATGGTTCACCAATTCCCATTACTACAATATGACTCACACGTTCATTTGTTGTTGCTAGATAACGATTAACCATCATAACTTGTTGAACAATTTCTGCCGTTGATAAATTCCGTGTTTTTTTTAATAATCCTGAGGCACAAAAAGTACATGCCATATTACAACCAACTTGTGTTGTAACACAAACAGAATTACCATAACTTTGGGGCATTAAAACTGTTTCAATTTTATAGCCATCGGCTAATTGAAACAAAAACTTTAATGTTCCATCTTTCGACTGTTGTTGAACAACAATTTTTAATGGCTCAATCGTATAATATTCTTGTAATTTATTACGATCAGTTTTAGAAATATTTGTCATTTCATCAAAAGAATATATGTTTTTGACATATATTCAATCAAAAATTTGCTCTGCTAAATATTTCTTAAAACCATGCGCAACTAAATCTAACTGTAATTCTTCTTTTGGATATCCAAAAATTGATGTCATTATTTTCCACTCCATTTTTATATATTATAATTTTATCACAAAATAGCATTTGTTAAAATAGACAAAAAAACATTAATTAAAAAATTAATGTTTTTTCATATTTATTTAATTTTAACCTTGTTTTGAATTTAATTTTGGTGCTTCTTTATTATTACGCATTTCAGCTAATAATTCACGCATATATGGTTTAATTACTTCTTGTTCTCCACCATAAATAATTTGGACTGATTGACCACGAATAAGCATTCCGGTGCTGCCACCTAATGCTTGAATTTCATCTTGATTGACAAGTTTACTATCAACAACTGTAATTCGTAAACGTGACGCACATGAGTCAACTGCCGTAATATTATCAGCCCCACCTAAAAATTCAATAATTTTACGGGCTTTTTCCCGTTTTGCCGCATCACCTTTTGCTGGTCCTGATGAAGTTGTTTCATTAGTACCTTTTTTTGCTTTAAAATCAGCTTTAGTATATAGTTTTGTGGCGCCATCACGACCCGGAATTTGAACTTTTCCATATTTAATTGCGAAGTAGAAAGCTGCAAAATAAATTCCAATACATGGAATTCCAACTGCAAGAATTCAATAGAAGTTTGTTCCTTTTCCACCAACAAATGGAATAATACCAAAGACAATAAAGTCAATAAATCCACCCGATACGGTCATTGATGTATGTACATGTAATAATCCCATTAACATAAATGAAATTGCACACAATGGCATATGAACACCATAAAATAACCATGGTGCTACAAATAAGAAAGTAAATTCAATTGGTTCAGTAATTCCTGTTAAGAAACAAGTAAAGGCTGCTGAAAAATAAATTCCCATTACTGGTTTTCGATTTTCTTTTGGAACACTAAAGTACATTCCTGCTGCTGCTGCTGGTAATCCAAACATCATAAATGGAAACTTACCAGTTTGGAATCGCCCTAAATTTAACCCCATGTGTTGAACCATTGTGAAGGTAATTTTTGGATCAGCAATAACTTTATACATAATTGTTTGATCACCAACTGCTGCTATTGTTGAAGCATTTAGTTCTGATACTCATCTAGTAATTGCTGCCTGTGCTGCTCCAACTGTAATTGTATTTAAATCAATATTAGCATCAATATAATTTAGCTCTTGTAAATCCTTAAGAAAAGCCATATAACTTAAAGGATCTTTTGAAACATTAGCGATTAAATCTGCCATACTTCCTCCCGCTTGTGTTCATCATAATGGTGAATAAAAGACATGATGCAAGCCAAATGGCACTAATGATCGTTCAAAAATCTCAAAAATTAAAGAATCTAACCCTATTGGTAATTTTCCTGAGTTATTTCCAAATCATGCTAACCCAGTACCAATTAATGGTCAAATAATCATAAAAATAAAAGCTAATGGAATTACTGCCATAAACATAATAATTGGAACTAATTTTGTTCCACTAAAAAAAATTAACGCTGAAGGTAATTGTGTTTTATGAAAACGATTATAAGCGAAAGCTGCAATTGCTCCAACAAAAATTCCTCCAAAAACACCAGTATTTAATGAATTAATTCCTAAATTAGAAGTCAATAGTTTATTTTGAACTGCTCATGTTTGGCCAGTATAAAATAACAAATTAAATTGATCAGTTACTCGTACTGAACTAACAATTGTGACAGTAACATTCCCTTTAACTAATTCTTTATAAATATCACTGGTTCTCATTCATGCTAATAATTCATCACCCGTTAGTAAAGTTGTGTTGGCTGATGTGACACCATCAACAGTTAATCCCATAATTGGTGAAGCACCCCCTTCAATATTAACAACATATTGAATATGAGCATATGCCTCATTTAATAATGACAACTGAATTGCATTAAAAACTAAAAACCCAACTACGGAAGTTAATGCTGCTACTCCAGCATCTTCCGTATAGGCCATTGTAACAGAAATACAAAATAATACTGGTAAATTACCAAAAGCAATATCTCCCATTTTATTTAAAAAATTTCCAAAGTATCAAGCTGCTGAAGCAGGATCAACTTTTGATGAAATAGTTGCACCAACTCCTAAAAAGATTCCAGCAATTGGTAACAACGCAATTGGTAATAGAAATGCTTTACTTAATTTACTTAAAGTCCCCATTGTCCTTTGATTTGATTGTTTCCATCAAGCCTTTGACATAAAAGGTTTAAGCTTGGCTTTCTCATTCATTTTTAATTTCTCCTTTTAAATTAATAGTTACTAATATAATTATAGAATTTAACTAACTAAAAGTTAAGTTAATTACTACAAAGTAAAAATTTTTTTTCATTTTTTTAAAATAATGACAATTTTATAAAACCAATAGAAAAAGAGCGGAAAGACTAATAACATAACAAAAAAAAGCACTATATAACGCAATATTACGTTTAATATAATTCCATAAATCTAAATTTTTATTATTTTTAGCATAATAATCTCCGCTATTAACTAATCGTTTCTTTTGGAAAATTCAAATAATTAACAATATTGTCCCCACAATAATTCCAAAAATTAAAATTGATAAATAGGTAATATGTTGTGGCGATAAACTTAACATCATTGTATTTTTTACTCTTTCTATTAAAATAACTTGCTTATATTTGGATTTTTATATAAATTTTCATTATTTTATAATTATATTATAGAATAATTTTATTTAAAAATATGCAAATTATGCATATTTTAATAAATTAACAAATTATTTTCTACTTTATTATTCGCATAATATGTTGTAAAATAAAATTAGTTGATATTATGAAAATAATTTTCATGGTGAAGTTGATGAAAGGAGTTTCTATGTTGTCTCTGTTAAAATATGATAAAAATACTTTGACTGATACTGAAATATCAGTTATTAAACAAATTTTTCAAAATCCTTTGCTATTTACTAGTAAAACAATAACTGAATTGGCAAAAACTTATTATGTCAGTGAATCAACTATTACCCGAATGGCAAAACACTTAGGATTTAAAAATATTAAAGAATTACAAATGCATATTTATGAACGATTAAATTTTCTAAACAAAAATTACGAAACTAATGAAACCATGAATTTAAAAGATATCGCTAACAATATGCGTGTCTATTATTCTTATAGTATCCATGAAACAATTGACAATATTGATTTAGAAGTCTTAGACCGACTAATTAATGATATTGTTCTTAAAAAACGAATTTTCGCCTTTGGCATTGGTGCATCATTTCTTGCTTGCCGCGTGTTACATAGTAACCTAAATATGATTGGTTATAACTGTTATACAACAGAAAATATTCATTCATTAATGGTTACTCTCTCAAATGCCGAAGCCGATGATTTAATTATTATTTTTAGTAAATCAGGAAAGACAAATGAGGTCGTTAATATCATTAATTTAGCAAATAAACTCAACATTGATGTTGCTTTAGTTACTAATAATCCTAACATTGATGAATTATATAAAATTAAACATAAAATTTTATTTGAAGTTCATACAAAAGAAAATGAGCGTTTTCCAGCATTATCTTCTAAAATTGTTCAAATTTTAATATCTGATATTATTTTTCGAAGTTTATTAAAAATTCATCCAAATTTAGAAAATAAAATTAAAGCGGCTAATGCAATTACCGAAGATTACAATCAAAGTGGTAATAAAAATAAAGACTCTTAATTAGTGAACATCTATAATAAAGTAAACTCTTAAAAAGAGTGTAATATTTTATTAGGAGATGTTCTTTTATTATTATGGGAAAATGATACACAAAAAAAGAAAAAATAAAAATTATTAAATATTATCATAAAAATGGGTATATGAATACAATAAAAAAATTTACTATTGCAAAGGAAACTTTAAGCAGATGAATTAAAATCACAAATGAAGATAATTTAATTTCTGGAAAGGGTCTTCAGTCAAAGAGAATTCGCAGACCAGGCCGACCTAAAACTATTGATTTTAATAGTATGAGTAAAGAAGAACTAATTAAATATATAGAAATGATACAAGATATAAAAAAGTATTTAACCAAATCGAAAAAAATGAAATTTTGAGCGGTTTGGTCCTTGAAGAAAAAATACACGATTAAATATTTAACTCATATTTTAAATATTTCTAAATCAGGGTATTATAAGTGATTTAACAATGGTATGCAAAAATTTAATAAGTGAGATTCAAAATTAACTAAATTAATTAAAATATCATTTTTAAAATTTAATAAAATTTATGGTTATAAAATGCTAACTTTAATAATTAATAAAATCTATAATTTATCTTTAAAAGCTCATATGGTATATAGATATATGAAATATTTAAATCTAAAATCTGTTCAAAGAATTAAAAAATTCAAATATAAACTTTTATCTGGTCCTTTTCGATATGAAAATTTATTGAGTCAAAACTTTAGGACTACTGAAACTTAATCAAAAACTAGGAACCAATATTACATATTTGCTAACTAATAAAAAAACTTATTATTTATCAATTGTCAAAGATTTTCATAATAACCAAATTTTGGACTATCAAATTAGTAATAATTTAGGTACTAATTTTGTTTTAAAAAATATTATTAATGCTTGAATAAAAGCTGGTAAACTTAAAACATGAATTTTACAATCTGATCAAGGATTTCATTACACAAATCAAAATTATCAAAGACTTTGCAATTATTTAGGAATTAAAATATCAATGTCTAAACGAGGTAATCCATATGATAATGCCCATACTGAATCATGATTTGGTACAATGAAAAGTGAATTTTTAAATCAAATTTCAAGAAAAAAGAGAACTACAAAATGAATTATAAGTAATTTACCTAAGTATATTTATTTTTATAATAATTTTAGACCACAATCAAAATTAAAAGGTCTAAGTCTTGTTGAATACAGGAACCTAAACCTTTAGTCATTTTTTATTAGTCTACTTTTCTTGATTAATTTACTTTAGGCAAATTAGAATTAGATGGAGAGTAATAATTGAACCTAAAACTAATTTTATAGGACAATAACCAATAGATGGGTGGAATGAATTAAATTTAAATAATAAGAAGCGGTTTATTTAACTGACAGCAATGATGAAATAGCACTAATTTCAGATGCAACTTTAGACATGAACCATTAACAATGAACAATATCTTAAAAGATGCAAAAATAAATCTTGATGCAAGTAAGGAAGCAACAACAAGGATAAAACATATTAAAAAAGATTGAGTTATTCTGTATTCAACAAGACTCAATCCTAAATAAATTTTATTTTGTAGTCTTATAAATTAATAGATTTGTTGCACTTGTATTTACAATATCATTTTTTTATTTAAAAGTCCTAATTTTGATTTGTTGTTTTAAACTTTCCACTAACAATTTATCAGCAATCCCTTGACTAAATGCTGTTGCTGATCCAGCACAAATGCTAGTTAACATCGCTTCTTGATAATCATTTGTTGCTAAATAAGTTCCAACAAATCCAGCAACCATTGAATCACCAGCTCCGACCGAATTAATTAATTGCCCTGTTGCAGTATTACCAACATAAACATTTGTTGGAGTAATTAAAATGCTTCCATCTTTACCACTACTAATTAAAACATTCTGTGCCCCTTTTTCCTGTAATTTGTTTCCTAAAGTAACAATTTCTGTTTTTTGATTAAATTGGTAATTTGTTTCAAATAGTTCATTTAATTCAGCTAAATTTGGTTTAATTAAAAATGGTTTAGCTGATAAAGTTGATAATAAAACATCCTTTGTTGCATCAACAACAAATAAGATTTCGTTTTCATCACAATAGGTACTAATTGTTTGATATAAATCAGATGGACAATCACGTGGTAATGAACCAGAAATAATTAAACAATCATTTTTAGTTAATTCTGTTTTAAGAATTGTTAACAGTGCCATAACATCATCATCACTAGGAGAAAAAGCGAGGCCATTTAATTCTGTTTCTTGTTTTATTTCTAAACTTTTAATTTTTATATTAGTTCGGTTCTTACCATTAACTTCACGAAAACAAGCAGCAACCTTTTGATTTGCTAAATAATGTTCAAACATTTCTTTATTATCACGCCCCAAAAAACCTAATGCTGTAGTTGGATATCCTAAATGTTGCAACATTACTGCAACATTAATTCCTTTTCCACCAATCACCTTATACTCACTAATAGCTTTATTAGTTTCTCCTAATTGGAAATTCGGCACTTCAATAACTTGGTCAATAGCAGGATTTAATGTTAATGAATAAATCATTTTTCTTACTCCTTCCCTTCTTATTTTAATATTATAAAAACCCAACTAATTGGGTTTTTACTTTTTAAACTAAATTGCTACAGTAATTTTATTTTTTTTAACATCATTCATTCTTCAAAATCCAAGAATTAAGGCGCTAACAAAACTTCCAATAATTAAAGCAATAAGTGAAATTAAGACTGCTACACCAATTGAAGCACCGTGATTAGCAATACTAAACCAATTTTTACCATTATCTTGAATTTGCAATAACGGAAAGACAAAGATACCACCATGAGGTGCTGCTAATGTTACACCAAAACCACTAACAATTGCGCCAGTAATAGCACTTCCCGCCATAATTGACGGAATTGTTCTTTTTGGATCAGCAGCAGCAAATGGAATTGCCCCTTCGGTAATAAAACATGCTGCTAAGAAATAATTCGTATTTCCTTGCTCAACATCTTTTTTTGTTCAATATTTTTTAAACATTCTTGTACATAATGCTAATGCTAATGGTGGTACCATTCCAGCTAACATTGCACAAGCCATAAAGACTGTCCCCCCATTAGTTGATCGAATTCCAGCATAAGCTGTTTGTGTAGCATCAATTGTTAAGGTTCCAAAGACATAGGCAGCTTTATTAATTGGACCACCCATATCAGCCGCCATCATTAAACCAATAATAATTCCAATTAAAGCATTTAAATTATAATCGGCAATTGCTTTTAAACCTTGGCTTAAACCATAGTTTAAATATCCTAATGGAATATTTAATCCAAACATTAAAACTCCTGCTGCTAAAGCTGTTAAAACAGGAATTAAAACAATATCACAAACTCCTCGTAGTGATGGATGGAACCGAGCAAATCCTTTTTGACAACCATAGACAACAAAGGCAACAAGATAACCACCAATTAAGGCTCCAAAAAACCCTGAGTTAAAGTTTGAGATTGAATCAGGGAATAATCGCCCCCATGTATTTGCTCAGCCTGTTTTATTTTCTGCATCATATAACATCCCAGGAGCATTAGCAATTAATCCTGCTGTCATTCCTGGTAATAATCCTTGTGGTCCAACAATAGAGTAACATACATAAGCACCTAAAATAGGAACCATCATACCAAAGATTACTTTTCCTAATCCTGAAAATCATGCCGCAACATCACTAGTTACCCCAAAATCTTTTCCTGTTTTACCTGAATCTAATAAGAAACCAATTCCTAAAATAATTCCTCCAGCAACAACAAATGGTAACATTCGGGAAACCCCTCCTAAGAGATTTTTTGTTACATCTTTAAAGTTTTTTAAACTTAATTCACCAACTTCATCGTTGCCATCTTTACCACCTTTGCCAATTGTTAAACGTTTTCCATTCAAGGCATCTTCAATAACATTTGTGCCATGGTAAATTACATCTTTTGTACTTGTTTCTAAATATGAAACACCCTTAAAACGATCGATTCCCGTAATTTTTTTATCAATTCCAAGAATAATTGCTTTTGCATTAGCAATGTCAGTTGCTGTTAATATATTTTCATTACCGCTACGCCCTTGCGTTTCAACTTTAATTGTTAAGCCCATTGCTTTTGCTGCTTCTTCCATTTTTTCTTTTGCCATATAAGTATGGGCAATTCCAGTTGGACAAGCTGTAATACCAATAATATCATAATGACCATCTGTTTTCGTTTTATCATGGTCAGTAACTGGCTCAACAAATGCTTTAAGAATATCAGCAAAAGTTTTTGCCGCACGAATTTGTGCTACAACTTCACTTTTTCCTAAAAAACCAGCTAATTTTGCTAGTGCTTGTAAGTGTTTTTCTCCTCCTTGAGATGGCGTAGTAATCATAAAAATGATATCAACTGGTTTATTATCTAAACTTTGTCAATCAACTGCCTTTTCTAATGTCATAATTGCAATTGATGGTTTCGTAACACTACCACTTGAACAGTGGGGAATTGCTAAACCATCACCAACCCCAGTTGGACCTTCTGTTTCACGTTTCTTCAAATCTTTAATTAAGTTTGCTGAATCAGTAACTGTTTCATTGTTAACTAATGCTGCTGCTAATGTTGCAAAGACTTCAGTTTTATCTGTCGCAGAAGTTTTTAAAAATGTTGTTGTTTCATTAAAATAATCAATTATTTTCATAATGTTTCATTCTTTTATCCTTTCTATGAACTTGTAATAATTTTAACTTCCGAACGAGAAGCGAATTTTACTAGTGATTTAATGTTAAATTTTGATAAATCAGCAAGAATATAACTTTTTGTTGCTCGCTTAATAACTGCCGCTTTAATCATTGCTTCGTCTGGGTCGGTCGTATATAAATCCTGACCATTAATTTCATTAACTCCTAAAAAAGCACAATCAATTTGATATTTTTGTAAAATTGTAACGGCTTTTCAGCCAATTAATGCTCCTGTTTGATGCTTATATTTTTCTCCCAAAACATAAACATTATTAAAACTTGCTAAAGCTAATAACTCTACGTGGAAGATTGAATTAGTAATAATTACTAAATCATCTGCTGGTTGTAATAATTTAATTAGTGCTAAGGTTGACGAACCAGCATCCAAATAAAGACACATTTTTGGTTTAATTTTCTTAACGGCTTGACGAGCAATTAAATATTTTTCTTCAGCATGCTGTTGGATTTTCTCATTTAGTTGCTCTTCTATTCAAACTTCATAACTCTTTTGTAATTTAAGACCACCATGCACTCTTTTTAATAAACCTTGTTGCTCCATTTCCGTTAAATTACGGCGTAATGTTGTTGGTGATAATTGCAATTGCGTAATTAAGTCGTTAACTAATACCAATTGTTGATCATCTAAAAAAGCTAAAATTTTTTCTCATCGTAGTTCTTTTAAAATTTTATCAACTATTGTAATTATATCTTATTTTTAACCAAAAAAACCAAAAATAACATAAAATAAACAAAAAAACCATTACTTTGTAACGGCTTTCTCAGTATATGCTTCAATAACATCTTGCTCTTTTAAATCATTATAGTTTTTAATTGTTAGGCCACATTCAGCTCCTGTTTTAGCTTCTTTAATATCATCTTTAATATGTTTCAATGATGCTAATTCACCACTATAGACAATAACCCCATCGCGTAAAACGCGAACTCGTGATTTTCGTGGAATAATACCATCAGTAACATAACAACCAGCAATCGTTCCAATATCAGAATGGCGGAAAATTTGACGTACTTCCGCTTGCCCTAACACTTCTTCAACCATTTCTGGATCTAACATTCCTTCTGCTGCTGCAACTATTTCTTCCGTTAATTTATAAATAATGGTATGCAAACGAATTGCAACTCCTTCATCTTCGGCTTTTTTTCGAACATGCGCAGTTGGACGAACATTAAAACCAACAATAAATGCTTGACTAGCTAATCCTAATGTTACATCACTTTCGGAAATTCCCCCAACAGTTGCTCGTAAAACATTAATTTTTAAGCCTGCAATATTAATTTTTAATAAACTTGCTTTTACCGCTTCAACTGTTCCTTGAGTATCAGCTTTTAAAATAATATTAATTTGCTTTAACTGCCCATCTTTAATTTGTGCTGATAGACTTTCTAATGAAAAATTTTGATTTTTATAACGTTTATTCATTGTATCAATTGTTTTTCTTTTTAAGGCAATTTCACGTGCTAATTTTTCATCCCGGAAAACCATAAAACGATCACCAGCATTTGGTACTTCATTTAAACCATGAATCATAACTGGAGTTGATGGTCCTGCTGATTTAATTTTTTTACCACTTTCATCAGACAAATCACGAACATAACCAAAACTATAACCAACAACTAAGGCATCTTTAATATTCAATGTTCCTGATTGCACCAATAATGTTGCAACTGGTCCTAAACCACGATTTAAGTGTGATTCAAGCACTGTACCTAACGCAAAGCGATTTGGATTTGCTTTTAATTCCATCAAATCAGCGATTAATAAGATTGTATCTAATAATTCATCAATTCCTTGCTTTTGTTTAGCACTTCCTTTAACATAAGGGGTTGTGCCTCCTCATTCTTCTGGAGTTAATTCTTCTTGTGATAATTGCATTAAAATATTATCTAAATTTATCCCAACTTTATCCATTTTATTAACAAAAACAATAATTGGTACTCCAGCTGCTTTGGCATGATCAATTGCTTCTTTAGTTTGCAACATTACCCCATCGTCAGCTGCAACAACTAGGACAACAATATCTGTTACCGCACTCCCTCGTGCTCGCATTTGTGTAAAAGCTTCATGTCCAGGAGTATCAACAAATGTAATCTTTTCATTATTTTTAGTTTTAATTTGATAAGCTCCAATATGTTGTGTAATTCCCCCATGTTCTGTACTTACAACATTAGTATTTCGAATGGTATCTAATAATGTTGTTTTGCCATGATCAACATGGCCCATAATTGTAACAATTGGCGGACGCTTTTCCAACGAAGCAGGGTCATCATTAACTTCAAAACTTTCAATTAAGTTTTCATGCGTTACTGATTTTTCTCGTTTAAAATCTAACCCAAATTCTAAACATAACTCTCCCAATTGATCTTCAGTTAAAAAAGTATTTTGATTTAACATTATTCCCTTACTAAAAAAATATTTAATAATTTCACTAACGGGTTTATTAATTTTTTGTGCAAATTCAGCAATGGTTAATGTCTCATCATAAACAAAAACTCCCTCCGTAACATGTGCTTCAATCGTTTTTAATTGCGATTGAATTCGATTTCGTTGTTTTTTAGCTAATGTTTTTTTATTTTGTTTGTTATTTTGACTACTCATCTGTCCCTCCTCCTTTTTGAATTTTAAGAATTATTTAATAATGTCAGCAACCGTTGGGCAAGATGTTGGTCACTAATACCAATCATTTTAACATTATTTGTTCCTAAAGCTTGTTGGGTTAAATTGAAATCAAGGCAACTAAAATAAGGGATATTATAATAAAAACATTTTTGTTGATATTTTTTTGCTTGCGCAAGACCAACATCATTACTAGTTAATACTAAATAAACTGTTTTTTGCTGAATGGCAGTTAATAAACAAGTCCCTGTGATTAGTTTACCCCCTCGTTTGGCTAGGCCAAGATAACTATATCCTTTTTGACCTAGCATGATTAATCTCAACCTTCGCTAATTTCACAATATAACATTTCGTAAAATTGATCGGTTAATTTTGTTTTTAAAGCACGTTCTAAAGCGTGATTTTTTTTTGCTTTTTCATAAATCTCTAATGTTGGTCGTAAATAAGCACCGCGACCATTGGCCTTTCCGGTTGAATCAATAATAATTTCCCCGTTTGGTGTCTTAACAATTCGTACCAGTTCTTTTTTTGGTAACATTTGTTGTGAAACAACACATTTTCGTAAGGGAACTTTTTTATGATTTGTCATCGTTATCCCTCCTAATTAATTATTTATCTTGATCATAATAATCATCATAGTCATCATAATTAATTTCATCTTCATCATCATCTTGATTTTCAAATTGTTCATTCTCAAAATAAGAAATATTATCTTCAATTTCTTGAATTTCATTTTCTAACCCGCTAGGTGTTGTTTCTGTTAAATCATCAACATGATAATTTTCTTCATCCAAAATCATTGTTTCTTCAGCCATTTGTTCTTCAATAATTTCAAATTTTTCAACTGGTAAATCTACTGCTCCATCAACAGTATTTGTTTCAACAGTCGTTTTTGGTTTAATTTTATCTTTTAATTTAACTTGTAATGCACTAAGTTCATCAGTTGTTAAATTTCCATTTCATAAAATTTCAACTTGTTTTGTTAACGCTTCACTATAACTCATAATGTTTAATTTTCATTTTGTTAACTTTGCAACTAATTTTGCGGCACTTCCGCCTTTTCCAATTGCTAATGATAATTGTTCATTAGGAACAATAACATCAGCTTCTTTTCCTTCATCATTAGTTGTAATTGAAATTACTTTTACTGGTGATAATGAGTTAATAATAAATTGTTGACTATTATCATTATAAATACAAATATCAATTTTTTCATCTTGTAATTCAGCTGTTACTTTATTAATTCGACTTCCCTTGCTACCAACACAAGCACCAATTGGATCAATATTTTCATTTGTACTATAAACAGCAATCTTACTACGACGCCCGGGATCACGAGCAATTGCTTTTACTTCAATTACTTGTTCAAAAATTTCTGGAATTTCACGCTCTAATAAACGATATAAAAAATCATTGCTTGTTCGTGAACCAGTAATTTGTCCTGCATTTTTTGATTTAATAACATCTTCTGCCAAAAAGGTAATTGGTTGCCCAACTTCAAAATGATCAGAAAAGATTAAATTTTTTCGAGGAATATAAGCAAATGTTCGTTCTACTTCAACTAATAAGTATTTTTCTTCAGCAGCAATAACAACACCTGTCATTAAATGCCCTTTTTGTATAATATATTCATCAAAGATTGAATCTTTTTCTGCTTCTTTAATTTGTTGTTTAATAATTTGCCCAACTTGGAAAATTGCTAATCGTGAAAATTCTTCTGAATTAACTGGTTCATAAACTTTATCATCAATTGTAATTTGTTCACCATATTTTTCTTTTGCTTCATTTAAACCAATTTCTAATAAATCATCTTCTACTTTTTTAACAACAGTTAATTCTTTTTCAACTTTAATTTGTCCTGTTTTTTGATCAATATTAACAATAACTGTTGCTTCTGGATCAAAATGCTTTTCATAAGCCTTTTTAATTCCTTCTTTAATTGAATCTAAAATTAAATCACGGCTAATTTGTTTTTCACTAACAATTTCATTAATTGTTGTCAATAATTTTGCACCATCAATCATGCTATATAACATTCCTTTCCTAAAATTTAACCGCACAACGCGCAAATTTAATATTTTGATAATTTGTTTGTAAGGTTTTGCGAGCACCTTTAACAAAATAAGTAATAGTAAGATTTTGTTGCTGATCAACCATTGATAATTCACCAGTAACTTCAACTAAATTATTGACCTTTTCGTTAAATTCTAAATAAACATATCCCTTAACATGTTGTTGTAGTTCATTTCAATTTCGTAATGGTCGCTCAGCACCTGGTGTTGAAACTTCTAACAAGTATTCTTCTGAAAATAAATCAAGGTTATCAACAAGTTGATTAATTTCTTCACTAATAACTGTTAAACGTTCCAAATCAAACACAGTTGTTTTATCTTCAATTAACACTTGTACAACATTTGTGTCAAAATCTTGGAAATAATTAATTGCAAACAATGTTAAATTTTGTTTTGTTAAATAATTTTCCAAAGTTTCTTTTAATTGTGTCTCTTGTTGTATAAAATGTTCCATCCAACACCATCCTTTCTTAATCAAACATAACTAAAATTTATGGCATTAAAGAAAGAGCACAGTTGTGCTCTTTCTTGATCTTTTTTAATTACTTTATTATTATAATACCTTAATAATAAAAATGCAAGAAAATTAAGAAGATAAATTAGGAAAGTTGGAATAAAATAAAGTGAAGTGCTAAATCATATTTCAACTCTTTTTTAAAATATCTTTTCCCCAAATAAACTATTTAAATTTATTATCATAAACTTAACAGAAAGTTATGATTTCCATTTTATTTACTAACATAATAATTTTTAAAAATATGAATATATGTATTCTTAACTAAAAAAGACTGAATTTAAGTTTTTTTTAGTGTTTGTTACAAAACTAGTTTTAGTTTAAATTATTTTATTCCAATTATCTTCAATATTTATTAAACAACCTTAAATTCAATTATCTGTAAAAATGAATAACGTTTTAAAGTCTTATTCGAACTCTTAATGGATTGTTCTTCAACACTAGGGAAAATAAAAAAACTATACATAAACTCTTCAACCCACAAGTTCATTCAATCATCATCCATAGAGTATCTTTGGTCAATATCTCTCAAAAATTTTACAGTAAAGGATTTTTCAGTTTTATGTAGTATACCACACACATTTTAAAGATTACAAGAAAATAACAAAAATTATAAAAATATTTATTTATAATTATAAAAATATCATAAAATAAATAAATAAAAAATATAAAATTAAACACACTAAAAAATAATTTATTAAATTTTAATTAATAAATACATATTTTATTATTTATTATTTTAATGACATATTTTATGAGTTAATTTACATATTATTAATTAATTAAAATATAATAAACTTATTTAGTTTAAACACAAAAACTTAATAATTTAAAATTATTTAATTAAACTTAAACTATTCAAAAAATTAAATGGTGTCTGAAAATTTAAAGACTTATGTACTCTTTCAAAATTATAAAAATAATAATAATCATTTAATTTATTCTGTAAACTAACTGCATTTAATATTTTTTCTTCAAATACAAATAATTTAGTATAATTTTGATGAAATCTTTCAATCTTACCGTTTGACTGTGGAGAACGAACCGGTGTTGTCTGATGAAAAATATTTTTATCTGGGCATCGTGTACGATGAACCCGTAAAAAAGCAACTCTTGTTAAAGGGTTGTTTTTTTATTTGAAATAAAACAACTCCTAAAAGATAAAACTTAATAGCAGAGTGGGACAGTTATTTTATAAATAACTAAGTGCTTCCATAAGAACATGAGTTTATACTCATTCCCACAGCCAGCCGGCCGAGGCAAGTACTGAAATAGTGTATGAGTAAAGAGGTAAATCGGCGTTGGTTATTATTTTTAATAACTTGCGATAGTGATGATGTGTCCAAGGCTAACATCGAACCACAATAAAAATAGAGATGGTGACACAAACAATTAAATTTGCGAAAAGTGTGGTTGGTTGGAGTTTAAATAGCATTCGGTCCTTCATATGGGTGCAAGTAAATTTAATTTCAAAAACTAAGCGTCAAATCCCAGAGCGAAAGCACAAATGGGCACGGAAGAATGAAGACATATATGTCTGGCGTCTAATTTAAAAATATAGTTGCAGATTTTTAATAGATGCTAAAACAAAGATAATACTGCCTCCGCTCACCCCCCAGTGAAGCGGAAGGCAAAGTAAATTAAATATAACTAATTCTCGCTTTGGCACTTTTACTTGGGAGTGAGTGCCAGCAAGTTAAAGATAGGAGAAAAAATGATGGAATATAAAAGTAAATATATTAATAAAACTTAAGATGAAATAACAACATCATTTGATTGAGTTAATTGTCAACCTATTGATTGTCGTATTTCACATCATAAAAAACATTATGATTTGCAATGTTTAGAATGAGCAAAAATGTACTTAAATTTATTTAAAGACAAGTGAAATCTTATTGCTTCTTATATGGAACATTACAAAATTAACGATATTTTAGATTTAGCATCAGATAGATGAAAAATATTACAATTTGATAAAAAAATAAAAGGAATAATTTAGGAGGTAAAGATGAAAAAGTTAAATAAAAAAATTATCAACAAAATAAATGAATTAATGCTTAGAAGTTATCTAGTTTCAAAAGATGAAATTACTGATGAACATTGAGCATTAAATAAAAAGAATTAGGAGGAGTTAAATTATGGAAAAAAGATATTTATTAATAACAAATAGTTCATTTACTGGAATAGATACTGAATTATTTTATACATTAGAAGAAGCAAAATATATTGCTAAAAATAAAAGTTGTTCTCAAACAACCATTATTGATTTAGAAGATAAAAATATTAAATGACAAGGAGATAAATAATATTAATAATGATGATTTAAGTAATGATGATTTAAGTTTTAATTTTAGTTTTATGCGAACGGGAATGGGTGAAGTTTTTAATTTTAATGGTTCAATTTATTCATCATTAAATAGTAAAGATTTAAAGTATTATCAACAGTTTAGCGGTCAGTTTGATTTATCTAAGTTTTTACAGTCTTTTTTTGCAAGTGCTTTGGTGCCAGTGTTTCAAAATCGTAGTTCGTTTATTGAAAATGGATATATTGATAATTTACAATATGATACTGTTTTAGTTAACTTTTTTGCGTTGAAATTACAAAATTTTAATAATATTTTGTTGAGTGAAAATATTAACGATAAATTACAATTTTATAAATTATTAAATAGTATGTTTAAGATTTCACAGAAATTTTATACTAATTATTTACGTACGATTTTTGATTTAGAGAATAACACTTATGTTCAAGGTTATAATAAAAAATATGGTTTGTTAGTAAATAATGGTTTTAGAATTTACCCACGATATTTTTATTTTTCGGATAAATATAAGCAATTAGATATTAAATTATATTCATCATTTAAAAATCGGTTTTATACGATTAATAATTATGGTAGTGTTTTTAATTATGATTTTTCGGTTGCTAATAATTATGATATTAAGTTAAATTCGGGTTATGTTTTTGGCGGTAATTTACAAAATAAATATGGTTTGCAATATAAAAAAATTGAAGAACAAAAAATCGGTTATAATGTCTTAAAATATATTAAGTACCCTTAAATAATTTATACAGCCAGATATTGTATCAAAAAAAAGTGGAATTACGCGGGGAAACGAAGGCTTATATATTCATCATATTGATGAAGATAAAGCAATTATGTTGTCAACTCCAGCATATGCAAAGAAAAATCCATTTGATTATCAAAAAGCTGATCATTTAGTCTATTGTAATTTATTAGAACATTTAGTTTTACATATTAAAATTGTTGAATATCCAAATCCAGCCCAAAATTCTGGTGAAACCTGTGGGGTGGGTGGAATCTATAATTATATTGTTCCTGAATTAAATGATATTTATAGTGGAATTGTTTATAAACAGGCTTGAAAACAAAAAGTGACAGAAATTATTTTGCCACTTAAAAATGATTATTTTAAATGCATCAAACAACTAGTAAACCTTAATTTTGATTATGCTTTACTAAAATCTTTTAATACTAAATATGATTTGTGAAGCAATGATAAAAATAAACAAATTTATAAAAGATTGAAAAAACTAGGAGTAACAAGATAATATGTAAAACTTTAACAAATAAAAAAACATCTCTTTTGAGATGTTTTTTAAACTAAACGGTTGTATCATTCAACAATTAATGCTTCATTAATATTACTATTTAGTTCTTCACGAAGAGGGAAACGAACATATGTTCCTGTCATTTTAGTTTTATCAAATTTAACAAATTCTAATGTACTAACTTGACTATCTAAACTTTCTAAAATCTTAACATTCTTTTGTGAACTTTCTTTTACACTAATTACATCGCCAGGTTTACAATTGTATGATGGAATATCAACTTTTTTTCCATTAACAAGAATATGAGCATGATTCACCAATTGACGAGCTCCTGCTCTTGTTTGTGATAGTCCCATACGATGCACAATGTTATCTAAACGTGATTCTAACATAATTAAGAAGTTTGTTCCGGCAATTCCTTTCATTTTTTTTGATTTACTGTAAGTGTTACGGAATTGACGTTCTGTTAAACCATACATATAACAAACTTTTTGTTTTTCATGTAATTGTAATCCATAGTTTGATAATTTTGAACGACGTTGTCCATGTTGACCAGGTGTTGTTGTTCTTTTTTTCCCTTTTGAAAACTCTTTGTCGTTTTCTAAGATACTAAAACCATATCTTCTTGCTTTTTTAAATATACTTCCACGATAACGTGCCATTAAAAAACCTCCTATATATCATTATGACATACAAAAAGATTCATTGAATTGCTCTAATAAAGGAAGTTTTTTGCTTCGCCCTAACAGCTAGGGTTACTTTAATATTAAATCCTAATTAATAAAAAACTAAGAACATTACTATGCAATTCTGCTGCTTCTCTGTGTTGTCTAGGAAACATTGTATAATAAAATCAAGGATAATTCAATATTTTTTTCTAATTTTTAATGTAATATCTTTTGCAAGTGCTATAATTCAATTGATATATAGTAATGATTGGAGGCTAGGCAAAATGGGAAATATTATTAATAATATTATTAATAATCCAATTAAATTAACGTTATTGATTTTATTTTTTACTTGCCTATTACTATTAATAATAACACTAGTGTTCTGAGGGCAAAAGCGTTATTTAAAAACAATTGAAATTAAAGTTTTACAAAAATTTGATATTTTAAAACGATTACCATTAAAACATAAAATTTTTCGGATTTCTGAAATTGCTCGTTATAATAATCGCTATGCAAAAGACTTGATTATATGACGAACAAAGTATGAAATTATTTATGAAAAAAAATTAATAAGTTGTTTAGAAGTATTTCGTAAGTTATATCAAATTAATAAAACAGCATCAAAGAAAATGCCAAAAGTATCAGTACAAAAAATTATTCCGTTGTTAAAAGAATTAACTTTATTGGAAGAAGAAGCTCGTCGATTATTAGATGAAATTAACAGTCAATTACGAATTGAATTATTGCAACGAGATTATATTTTAGCACATAAGAAAATGTTTAATTCATTATTAGAAGATGCCGTAAAATTACAAATGAATGTATCCTTAGATTCTAAAAAGATTAGTGATTTTGAACGAAATATTGAAAGTATGTTTGATGAATTTGAGGATTATTTAACAGCGGGTGATTTTGTTAAAACAGAACAAATTTTATCAAATATTACTACTTCGTTAACTATTTTTGTTGAGATTTTAGATAACATTCCACAAATTAAAATTTTATTAACGAAAGTAGTTCCAAACAAGCTTTCTTTATTAAAAGATAAATATGTTCTTTTTAATAAAGATGAAAGTAGCCGTGATTTATTAAAGTATAGTTTTGATGAATTAACTCAAAATATTGATGAAACTAAAATTTTAATTTCTAAATATATTGATAACTTGCAATATAAAAAAGCAACTAAGAAAACAATTGAGATTATTAATCAAATTAGTGATTTTGATCAAAGTATTGAGCACCAAAAAGCAATAATTTCATGCTTTAAAAAGTATTATCAAGTTGTGATGGATTATATTAATAAAATTGAACGGAGTTTTAATGCGATTTCTCGACAAATTGAAGCATTGCGTAGTTCATCAACATTAACGGCGCATGAAGAAGGTATTTATCGTGAAGCAATGGGAAAAACAAAGGATTTAACGCATGATACTAACCGCTTAGTATTAGAAATTAATCGTAATGGTCGTGATTATGTTAATTTTAATCAAGAATTAGTGCGTTTATTAGAAAATGCTGTTGTAACTCAAGAAGCATTAGAAAATGTTGTTAAGATTATTGAAAAACGTAATTTTGCAGAAACTGAAATTCGTAAAACAATTCATTTATTAGAAGTTGTTTTATTACAAGCTGAAGTTCGCTTAAATCAATTACAATATAAAAAATTATTAACAAAATATGAAAAAGCAATTAGTGATTATCGCCAATCATTAGAAAAAATTAAACGAATATCATTTGATGTTAATAATCCTAGTGAAGTTGATGAAGTAACAGGTAAACTAAATCGGTTAAAAACAGAAGTTTTAAAATTGTTTGAGAAAATTAAAAATAATATTTTATTAGATTTATTATCACAAGAAACATTAGTTTATGCACAAAAATTTATTTTAACAAATGATGATGTTGATGACCAATTACGTAATGCTCAGATTGCTTATCGTGATGGCGATTATGATGGCTCATTATTTTTAGCGTTAAAAATTATTCATGAAGAACAAGGAAAAATATAGGAAATGGAGTATAAAATGAATTTTGATGTAATATTAATTCGTTATGGCGAATTAACAACAAAAGGAAAAAACCGTAATAATTTTACAAGAGTTTTAGTTAATAATATTAAAACAAAATTAGTAGTCTATGAAAATCAATATCAACTTAAAAAAGAATTTGATCGTTTATTTATTGAATTATTAGATGCAACAGTTAGTATAGAAATTGTTAACATTGTTAAAAATGTTTTTGGTTCATCATCTTTATCATTAGCCAAAAAGGTTAGTTGTGATTTATCAGAAATTGCTAATTGTGCAATTAATATTGTAAATTATTATCAACCAGCAACTTTTAAATTAGAAGTGCACCGAAATGATAAGACTTTTCCACTTACATCGACAGAAATTAAACAACAATTAGCACCAAAAGTATTACAACAAACAAAAGTTAAGGTTGATGTTCATCAACCAGTTTTACAAATTGATGTTGAAGTACGACGAACATTTACATATGTTTTTGTTAATAAAATTAAAACAATTGGTGGTTTACCAGTTGGAATATCTGGTCAAGGATTAGTAATGCTATCGGGGGGAATTGATTCACCAGTTGCGTCTTTTTTAACAATGAAACGGGGAATGAATGTTGAATATTTACATTTTGCACCACCACCACATACGACTGAAGAAGCATTACAAAAGGTTAAAACTTTAGTTCAAAAATTAAATTATTATGCTGGTCAAAATCAGCAGCGCTTGTATGTGGTTAATTTTTCAATGTTACAGCATGAATTAATGCATATTCCTGATGCTAGTTATCGAATTATTATTATGCGACGAATGTTTTATCGGATCGCTAATTTATTAGCCAAAGAATTAAAATGTCAGGCAATTATTACTGGAGAATCATTGGGGCAAGTTGCTTCGCAAACAATTGAAAGTATTAATACGATCAATGCTGTTTCTACATTGCCAATTTTGCGACCAGTATTATGTTTTGATAAAAATGAAATCATTGATATTGCAAAACAAATTGATACTTATCAGACATCAATTTTACCATTTGAAGATTGTTGTAGTTTATTTGTTCCAAAGAATCCGGTTACAAAACCACGGATAAAACAAGCAGAATTTCAAGAAAAAAATTTAATGTGAGCAGAAATTATTGATGTTATAATTAAAAAAAATATAAAAACATATGTCGTTGGTAAGGGCGTGATTTATGAAGAAGAAAACTAGTTTTTTTCAAAAAAAGAAAGAAGTAACAAAACAATTAGTTAATGAATCTGAATTACAAAAAGCAGAACAATCACGAACAAATTTATTAGAAGAAACAATTTTAATTGATGAAGAATTTTCAATTATTTGTGATGTTAAAGATGAAGATATTAAAGTAATAAATATGAACAAAGAACAAAATTCTTTTTATAATGAAAATGGAATTGATTTAGAAAAAGAATTATTAAAAGAAATAGTTCCAAAGAAAAAAGTCCGTTTATGACGTTATTTAGTTTTTGGGATCTTAGCACTTTTAATTATTATTATTATTATTGCAATTAAATTATAAAATTAGGCCACAAGTGTGGTTTTTATTTTCTTTTTCGTTAAAATGAAAGGAGAGTGAGGTAGCAACAATGACAATTCCCCATTTAAATGTTCGAACAAGTTATAGTTTATTATCATCTTTAATTACTTTTGATAAATATTTTACTTATGCTATGACAACGGGTTTATTATCATTGGCAATTTGTGATAATAATATGTTTGGGGTTTATGAATTTCACCAATTTTGTCAAAAAAATAAAATTAAACCAATTATTGGCTTAAATGTTATTATTTGATTTAATGATATTCCTTATAATATGAATTTATTTGCCCGTAATAAAAAGGGTTATTTTAATTTAGTTGAAATTTCATCTTTAGTAATGATTAATACTGAACATAAAAAAAATGTAACATTAGATGAAATTAGCAAGTTTTTAACAACAGATGTTAAGATTATTATTAATTATACAACAGATGATTATCAGCCTGAATTATATCAAACGCTAAAGAACCTTTTAAAAGTTGAAACAGATTTATATCTAGGTATTAATAATGGCAATCTATCATTGTTAGAGTCACTGCAAACATTACTTGCAAGTGAACAAATTATTTGAAATAATAAAGTACAATATTTTACAAGTGAAGATTTTATTGCTTATAAAGTTGTTGATACAATTAAAACACAAACTTTATTTAAAGAAAGTAAAATGAAAGATTTATATGGTTGAGTATCACCACCCCCCCATTATCAACAATATTTTGACAATATTAAAACATTTATTACTGAAATTAATGTTTTTTCTTTACACAAAGGGACTATTTTTGATAATTTATTACGTTATCCAACCCCAGAAGGTCAAACAGCACAACAGTTTTTACAAGAAATTTGTCAAACAGCTTTAAAACAAAAAAGAATTAGTAGTTCTAAAACAACATATCTTGAGCGGTTAAATTATGAATTAACAGTGATTAATAAAATGGGTTTTAATGATTATTTTTTAATTGTATGAGATTATGTTCGTTATGCAAAACAACAAAATATTTTTGTTGGGCCTGGTCGAGGCAGTGCTGCTGGTAGTTTAGTTAGTTACTTATTAGATATTACGACAATTGATCCAATTACCTATAATTTACTGTTTGAACGCTTTTTAAATCCAGAGCGAAAAAGTTTACCAGATATTGATATTGATTTTGAAGATGATAAACGAGAAATGGTTGTTGAATATTTATTTGAAAAATATGGGAGTGAACATGTTGCACATATTATCACTTTTCAAACGATTGGAATGAAAATGGCAATTCGAGATATTTGCCGAATTTTTGATATTGCAATTGAAGAAGCAGACAAGATGAGCAAAGCAGTTCCATTAGAATATAATTATCATTATGAAGAAGCAATTAATTCAAATCCTCTTTTTGAAATTTATCAAAAAAAATACCCCCAAGTATTTTTACATTTAAAAAAAATTATTGGTTTACCACGCCAAACAGGAACCCATGCGGCTGGTGTTGTTTTAACGCAACAACGGTTACAAACAATTATCCCAGTTAAAGAAGGCTATAATGGAATTTATCAAACGCAATATTCAATGAATTATTTAGAAGAATTGGGAATTTTAAAAATGGATTTATTAGGATTACGAAATTTAACAATTTTACATGATGTGATTGATAATATTTACCAAGAAACAAAAGTAAAATTAGATGTTAACACTTTACCATTAAATGATCAAAAAACTTATCAATTATTAGCTCAAGGAGATACAAAAGGGATTTTTCAATTAGAATCACCAGGGATGACGAAAGTTTTAGTTGATATGGTTCCGGACCAATTAGAGGATATTGTTGCAACTTCTTCGTTATATCGTCCTGGCCCTCAAGATAACATTCCCTTGTTTATTAAACGGAAAAAAAATTTAGCAAAAGTTACTTATATTGATGAACGGCTAGCTGAAATTTTAGCACCAACTTATGGCATTATTGTTTATCAAGAGCAAGTTATGTTAATTGCTCAAAAAGTTGCTAATTTTTCATTAGCTAAAGCTGATGTGCTTCGTCGTGCAATGGGGAAAAAAGATGCATCAATTATGAGTCAAATGAAAACTGAATTTATTGAAGAAGCAGTTAAAAACCATTATGTTGAGAAAATAGCACAAGAAATTTGAGAATTAATTTATAAATTTGCTGCCTATGGGTTTAATCGGAGCCATGCGGTTGCATATTCATTATTAGGTTATCAAATGGCCTATTTAAAAGCAAATTATCCTTCCCATTTTTTAGCTAGTTTATTAACACATGTTATTGGTGATGAACATAAAACAAATGATTATATTGCTTTAGCAAAAAAGAATCATTTAACAATTGTCCCACCAAATATTAATGCTCCATATTGACAATATCATACTATTGATAATCAAATTTGTGTTCCATTATTAATTATTAAACAAATTGGTTTCGCTTTTTTTAATAAAATTGCCCAAGAGTATCAAACTAATGGAATGTTTACGGATTTATACGATTTGTTTATTCGCCTGTATAAAAAAGGTTTAAATCGAAAAACTTATGAAGCATTATGTTTTTCCGGAGCATTAGATGTTTTTAAGTTGAACCGGATTACTTTGTTTAATAATTATCAACGGATTCTTACTTACATTGAGTTAATTAAAACTCAAGAAGAGAATGAAAATTTATTTGTTGATTTTTCATTAGCTGAAAAACCAGAATTAGTAATTGAACCAAACGATGAAGTTATTTGTTTAGAAAAAGAATATGAATTTTTAGGGTTTTATTTATCAAATCATCCGTTAAAATATATTCGTGAAAAAGCAGGATATCAAGATAAAACAACATTAATTAGTAATTTACGTTTAAGTTTAGGATCAACAAATGTTTTAATTCTAGTGAAGCGATTAAAAATAATTACTGATAAAAACAATAATAAAATGGCATTTTTAGATTGTTATGATGAAAGTGGCGAAATTAGTATTACTGCTTTTGCTGGTATCTATAAGGATTATGCTAATTTATTAAAAGTTAATAATGTATTATTATTAAATATTAAGTTAGGAACATATAATAATAAAATTAATGGGATTATTAACCGTATTAAGTTTATTAGTGGGGAGCAAGAATAAATGTTTATTGAAGTTATTGCAAGAAACTATCAAGAATGCCAAATTATTGAACAAGCTGGGAATATTGACCGAATTGAATTATGTACTAACTTATCACAGAGAGGGTTTCACCACCCTATGCAGTTATTAGGGAATGTATTGAGCAAATTAAAGTTCCCATTCGGGTAATGGTTCGTCATCGTGACACTGATTTTTATTGTCCTGCTGATGAATATTTCCAACTTAAAAAAGATATTGCTTATATTAAAACAACAAAGGCAGAAGGAATTGTTGTTGGCATTTTAACACCTAATCACCAAATTGATTTATTACGGATGCAAGAATTAATTACCTTAGAATATCCACTAGCAGTTACTTTTCACCGGGCTTTTGATTTGATTGAAGATAAAGTTACTCTTATTAAATAATTAGCACAGTTAGGAGTTAGCACAATTTTAACACAAGGTGGGATAACTCCAATTATGGAAAATTTAGTAACTTTACAAAACCTTCGAAATTATGGCGTTCAAATTCAAGGTGGTAGTGGCATTAATTTGACTAATTATCAGGAAGTTAGTCATTATTGTGATGCAATTCATCTTGGCAGTGTTGTTCACTATGATGGAACATGAAACACTGAACTTGATGTGACAAAACTTCAACAATTAAAATAGGAAAATTTTTAATTAATTATAATTAATTTATTACTTTTTCTAAAAACTTCAAAAAAAGTAATATAATTATTTGGTAATGATTAATAGCAGAAAGGAATAAAAAATGAACATATTAGAAAACATACTTGAAAAAATTAATACCTTTTCTCAAAAAATAAAAATTATTTTTCCAGAAGGAAATTCTGAACGGATTCAAACAGTAGCTAAACAATTAATTGGCACAAATATTACGCCAATTCTTGTTTTTGCAACACGAGCAGAAGTTCTTTCAACAATTGACGAATTACAAAGTGAAGTCCTTGTTGCAGAAGAACAAAATGAAATAGAATTAGCAGAATATTTAGTTGAATTATGTAAAGGAAAAGTTTCATTATCAGAAGCTAAACAGTTAGTTCGTGAATGCAATTATTTGGCAATTTTATGAGTTAAAAAAGGATTAGCTGATGGAATGGTTGGTGGGATTACTTATGATACAAAAGATATCATTGGTCCAGCGTTACGAATTATTAAAACAAAACCAAATGTAAAATTAGTTTCATCATTTTTTTTAATGGTTCGTAATACTGAGCGCTATATTTTTACTGATTGTGCTTTAAATATTGATCCAACAGCCGAGGAATTAGCAGATATTGCTTATTTAGGATATGAGGCTAGTCAAGTTTTTGCCTTTCAAAATCCAAACATGGCTTTATTATCATTTTCAACAAAAGGTTCAGGACGTGGGACTTCTGTTGATAAAGTTCGTACTGCTTATGACCTTGTACGAGCAAAGAATTTAAAAAATTGTTATGTTGAAGGTGAATTTCAATTTGATGCCGCATGAGATGATACTATTCGTAATAAAAAAGCACCATCATCATCTTTAAAAGCTCCTGTTGATATTTTTGTTTTTCCAAATTTAGATGCGGGAAACATCGGATATAAAATTGCACAACGATTGGGAGGATTTGAAGCAATTGGTCCAATTGTGATTGGATTAGACCGGCCAGTTAATGATTTATCACGTGGTGCCACTATTAATGATATTTACAATACTGTTTTAGTAACAGCGTATTTATGTATACATAAATCAAATGATTAGAAAGGAAAAAAAGAAAAATGATTTTAGTAATAAATGCTGGTAGTAGCTCGATGAAATTTCAATTATATAAAGTTAATTCAGCAAAAAATTATGAAGTAATTTGTAAAGGACTCGCTGAACGAATTAACATTGATGGAATTTTTATCCTTAAATTTAATGGTCAGAAGTTTCAAACAAAAGAAGATTTTCCAGATCATAAATCAGCAGCAAAGGTTTTAATCGCTAAATTAAAAGAACATCATATTATTCAATATTTTGCTGATATTCAAGGAATTGGCCATCGAATTGTGCATGGTGGTGAAAAGTTTACACAATCAATAGTTATTAACGATGAAGTATTTGCCGAAATTAAACGAATGGTAACATTAGCTCCGCTGCATAATCTGCCTTCAATTGCGGCAATTGAAGCTTTTCGTAAGATTGTTGATGTACCAAATGTTGCAGTATTTGATACTTCATTCCATACAACAATTTCTGAGGAAAATTATTTATATTCAGTTCCTTATGAATGATATAGTAATTATCAAGTTCGCCGTTATGGTTTTCATGGCATTTCTTATCGTTATATTACAAAACGATTAGCTGAAGTTTTACAAAAACCAGCAGCTGAACTTAATGCAATTATTTGTCATTTAGGCAATGGTGCTTCAATTTGTGCAGTTAAAAATGGAAAAAGTTTTAATACTTCAATGGGCTTAACGCCATTAGAAGGATTAATTATGGGAACACGAAGTGGTGATATTGACCCCTCAATTCACCAATTTATTGCAAATCAAATTGGAACAACATTAGATGAAATAACTAATACTTTAAATAAAGAATCTGGTTTATTAGGAATTTCGGGAGTATCATCTGATTTACGTGATGTTTTTAAAAGTAGCAAGGATAATCAACGTAGTAAATTAGCGTTGCTAATGAGTGCAAAAAGAATTGCAAAATATATTGTTAGTTATGCTAATGATTTAAAAACAAAACCAGATGCAATTGTTTTTACCGCTGGGATTGGTGAAAATTCTGATGAAATGCGCCAATTAGTCGTTAATGAAGTTACTTTATTGAACTTAGAATTATTTCCTTCAGCAAATCAAAGTTCATATGACACAGAAAATCTAATTTCAACATTAAAATCAGATGTTCTTATTTATGCGATGCGAACAAATGAAGAAGTAATGATTTGTGAAGATACTTATCATTTAATTAATTCATAAGATAATTTTATTACTACTTAAAATTTAATTATTCACGATAAAAAAGGTTTAGGTGTTTGATAACACCTAAACCTTTTCATATTAAAATATCTTTAAATTAAGAGTTTTGCAAAAATTTTATTAACACTAAAATGAACAACTAAAATCATGGAACTTGAAAAAATAAAGGTAAATGCAGTGTCAGAAATTCAGTGAAAGCGTTCAATTACAAGAGCAAAATTCATTGTTAAAACATGAATTAATCAAATAATAAAACAAAGTTTTATTTTTCAGTTAATTTTAGTGTTTTGTTTGTTTTTTAAAAATAAAAGAATAATTGAACCAGTACAATATGTAGCATTAATATGACTACTTGGAAAAGCATACTTTCATGGGGTTTTAAATGTTGGCATATTAACATTACTAAATAAACCAATTGGTGGTTTTCACCAAGGATATTGCCATTCTCAGGTAATATTATTAAGATAACCATTATTTAAGTTATATCCAAAATGAAAACCTGATTTAAGATAGGCATCTAAGAATTCAGGATGAGCATTAATTAAATCTCCAAAAATAGCATTATAATAATAAATTTTATGTGTTGCTCCTTTTAAAATCACAATAATAATATATGTACTAATTAAAAAACTTAATCTTTTAGTTGCTTTTAACCATGTTTGTTCTGTTAACAAACGGTTGGTTTTAACTAACCCGATAGCGAACATAATAAAGGCCAATTCCTAATAAGATTGATTGATAAAGAAAAACTAAAATAACACTTGTTAACTTATACTTATAATTATCAAATAAAATATAGTCAATTCCAGGACCAAATTCCTCGTCAAGACTTGGAATTAAAGATAAATTAACAATATTACCAATAAGCCATGCTCCTATGACTAGAAAATAATACTAGAGTAAGCAAATAATTTTTTACAAATTTTTGCTTTTTTTTGTTTTATTTTAAGTAAAAACCATGTTTCTAACAAAATTGCTAAATAAATGATAATTACAATGACTATTTCAGTATTTCCTAATTGATCATAAAAACATACTCAATATTTAACAAATTCATTTGATAAAGGTTTTGCAAGTTCAGCAGCAATTTGGTAATCAATTTGATATCATCCTGTTGCAATTAGAATTCCTAAACTAATAAGAGAAATTACGAATAACGGAATTGCAAAAAAATAAATATTTCATTTTTTTAATAAAAAAGATGTTATTTTTTTGGTGCATATAGTTTCCTCATTTTTTCTTTCATCGTTGTTAATTAAGTAAGAGGTTAGTAAAAAATATAGACTATTTTCTTTTTAATTATATGTTAAAAAATAAAATTCTAATTTTAATTTTAAAACTTTTCACGGTATAATTATTCAGAACGTGTTATTAATAATTAAGATGATAATTATAATTGCTTTAATTATTGGTTCACAATAGGGTTTTTAATTAAATATAGCGAGAGATATAATCAAAATAAAAAGCAAATATATGTGGGTGATTAAAATGAGAACAGATTTCAAAAAGTATTTTCAAGTATTTTTTAATATATATTTTATTTTGTTTATTTTATATTTCGGAATCTCGTTATTTTTACCTTATTTTGTTTCACATTATACAAATTGGGCATTTGTTAGTATCTCATTAAATTTAACTTATATTGTTTTAATAACGGGAGCCGTTTTATTTTTCTTAGCTGTTTTAATCCAAATTTTAAGTGATTTTAAGCATTATAAACAGATTATCTTGCAATGAGATAGTATTTTAAAAGTTAATGTTATTGTAATTTTATTATGGTTAACAAATATTTTTTGATTATCATATACTATTTATTGAAATATTGCGATAACAGGGTTACTTAGTTGTTTTTCACAATTTTATTTTCAACTTTATCAAGTAATTTTAATTTTGTTTTATTTCTTTTATGGATTATTTATTACTACCTTTTTTGTTGCTTTAGTTACATTGCGAATTTATTTAATTTATTGGTATAAGATTAATGATTTAATTTATTTTAATCCGTTTCTTAATTTAACGTTATTTTTAAATATTTTAGAACCGTATCTTTTTATGCGGTATCGAATTAATATTTTAGTTATTTTTTTATTAAAAAAACTAATTATTATTTCATTTATTATTGCAAATATTATTAAAACATATCGGTTAATACTTTTCAAAAAGGAAACAACACCACCACAAGAAAGAAAATTTATTATTGCTAAAATTTTAATAAAGTGATCTTTTTAAAATTAATTAATATTAACTATGTAATAAAAATTATTGAAAAAAATAAAGGAGAAGAAAATAATGAAAAAATTAATGATGATTTTAGCATCAATATCAGTATCAACCCCAATTATTGGTACGGCAGTTGCATGTCGTAGTCCTCAAACTGGGGGTGAAATTGATACGACAGGAGTACCAACTGTTGGTAGTATTAAGGCAAATTTAAAAAAAGCAGGTTATGATGTTGATAACTTAGACGTTGATTTAGCACCAGGAATGAAAACAGCAACTATTCGTTTTATGCCAGATGCTCCAAATCCCCCATTTTTAACAAAAAAAGTTGATTTAAAATGAACAACAAATGATATTAATAAAATGATTACTGTTACTTCTTTGCCATATGATAATGGTTCTGGGAAAAAATTAACCGTAGATGAAGTATTAACTGTTATTAATAGTTTAAATGGAACAAATTTTACTTTTTCAGATGTTGAAGTAAACTTTGATCAAGAAATTAGTCAATGAGTAATTGTACCAAAACCAGGTGGTAATTTTACTGGTTCAGCAGTTGAAATTATTAATGAACCAATTACATTTTCGCAGGCATTTCCATTGCGAAATATTGGTGATATTTATATTGATGCTGCAGTCTGAGCAGATTATAAGAAAAATCCTGAAGGTACAACTATGAATATGACAGCAGCCATTATGGAGTTTGTTGGGGATCGTAATCGGTTTGCAAGTTTATATAAAGATGCAATGTTAAAAGCAATGATGGGAGCATTAAACGGTGGCATTGACTTATCAATTAATCAAGAAAATGGGGAAGGTACTTTAAAAATTACAACTGAGGTTGAGCATGTTATTAATCGTTCAACACTAACTGCCAATTTTAAAGTTAATACAACACCACCACGGAAGTTTTTAACGCAAGATAATATTAAACCAACGAAAAATCTAATCCCGGTTAAATTAAATGAAACTTATACAAAAGAAACTGAAAACAAACTTCGTTATGATCTTGTTACCAAGTTGTTAGGAAAAGAATTTGCTGATCAGTATAATGAACTTTGATATAATGAACTTTGAGTAACTTTTAATGAAGATGGCAAAGGAGCAATTGTTGAAGCTAAACCAGGGTCAAAAATTCTAGCTGTTTCTGATAAGTTAGCTTATATAATGACAAAAATCCCAGCTTATAAATTAGATGTTACATTTGAATAAAAGAAAATAAACTCATAAGATTAATGAGTTTATTTTTTTGTTTAAACAGGCTATAATTAAAATTATTGCGGAATAAAATAGAACATTAAAATATTTAGGGGGAATACAATGACAACAATTTCATATGCTTTACTAGGAATTATCTTAGTTATTTTAGTTAGTTTTCTAATAATTTATTTAGTAAAAACACATAAAAAACCACTTGTAAATAATGATTCAGCATTATTACAGAAAGACATTCAAGCATCAAAAGAATTATTAGAGAAACAAGGGTTAGGATTGCAAAATCAACTTTCTGAACAAAAAAGGGAATTATTAACTTTAATTAGTGAATTTCAAACAAATTCAGTTAAAAATGATACTGAATTTAATCGAAACTTAGCGATTTTAAACGAAGGATTAAATAATTTTAAAAATAACTTGTCAAAGCAAGATACAGATTTAAAAAATAATTTAACCCATCAAGGTGAAATTATTTCAAAGTCTTTTACTGATGTTTTATCAAATTTAAAAGTTTTAAAAGAATCAACAACAACATTAAAAGAAGTTGAAACAAAAGTTAAGACTTTAAATGATATCTTCTTAAATAATAAGAAACGTGGTAATTTAGGTGAATATTTATTAGAAAAAGTTTTAAGTGATATGTATGGAGAAAGACATCAAGGATGAGAGCGCCAATATAAATTGCCAACAGGAACTGTTGTTGATGCATTAGTTAAAGCTGGGGGAGCAAAAGAAAATATTGCTATTGATGCAAAATTTCCATTATCAAACTATAACAAATACTTAGAAGTAAGTGATACAACAATTAAAAATAAATATTTAAATCTTTTTAAACAAGATTTAAAAGACCGAATTAATGAAGTTGCTAAATATATTAATCTTGAAAATGAAATTTCAAGTGCAATTATGTTTGTTCCTTCCGAAGATTTATTTGCATTTATTTATTGCCAATTTCCAGACGATATTATTACTTTTGCATTTAAAAAACGTGTATGAGTTACTTCACCAACAACATTATCAGCAATTTTATTTGTTTTAGAAAAACATATGCGGGAAGTTGCTTTTAACCAAAATATTGAGGCTATTAAAACTAATTTATTAAAAATAAAAGGCGAATTTGAGCGTTGGGTTGAACGTTGACAAGAGTTTACAAAAAATTTTGTAAAATTTAATACTAGTATTGAACAATTAAATACCACACATAATAAGATTCAGATTCAATATCAAAAAATTTTAAATGAACAACAATTAGAACAACCAGTAGATTAAAACAAATAACTATGAAAGAAAAATATCTTAGAAATAAGATATTTTTAATAAATTTTGAATTAACCATTAAAAGCACTTTAGGTTTGTTTTTCTTGTTATTGATTTTAATTAAAGTTATAATTATACAAAGGCCAAAAAAAGAAAAGGAAGTATAAAAATGAAAGCACTGACAACAAAATTAAAACTTTTCAATGGTGTTGAAATCCCATTAATTGGTTTAGGAACGTATAAAATGACTGATGAGCATGAAGTTTATCAAGCTATTATTACAGCATTACAAAATGGTTATCGTCATATTGATACCGCTCAAATCTATGGAAATGAAGAATTAATTGGCAAGGCAATCAAAGATAGTGGTGTTCCACGAAAAGAAATCTTTTTAACAAGTAAAATTTGAAATGCTAATCATAAGTATGATGCGGCATTACAAGAAATCGATAACATACTAAAACGGTTAGATACTGATTATTTAGATTTATGTTTAGTTCATTGACCAACTGCAGATCGAAATGAATGTTTCCGTGCGTTAGAAACAGCTTATGGAGCAAAAAAAATTCGAGCAATTGGGGTTAGCAACTTTGAAGTTTCTCATTTACAAGAGTTAATGGCAATTAGTGAAATAAAACCAATGGTTAATCAAGTTGAACTTCATCCGGGTTTAAATAACACAGATGTTATTAAGTTTTGTCAAGAAAACAACATTATTATTGAATCATGAGCAACTTTAATGCAAGGACAATGTATGACAAATTCAACTGTTCTTAAAATTGCAGAAAAACACCAGAAAAATCCTGCCCAAATCTGTTTAAAATGAGCAATTCAACAAAATATTGTTGTTATTCCAAAATCAACACATAAGGAACGTATTATTGCTAATACTGAACTAGATGATTTTATGTTAGATGATGAAGATATGACAGCATTATTTGTTTTACCACAGGCAAGACTAGGAGCTGATCCAAATAATTTTAATTTTTAATTGTTATTTTTTGTTATAATTTAAAAGAAAGTTTATCAAAAGGAATAATTCCATGAAAAAAATACTTAGTCTTCTTGGAACTATAATAATGTTTATAACTCCAAGTCTCTTAACTATTAGTTGTACTTATCCAAAACAATATTATATTCCATCACAAGATTCAACATTGCAACCAGCAGTTAGTAAGTTTTTAGCAAATTTTATGTTGCAACCCATTAATGACGAAGGCGAGTATTTGGTAAAACATCAAGATGATAATACAATTTTTACAACTTTTACAAAAGAAAGAAAAGCTCATACTTTATGACCAATTATTAATTATAATTTTAATAATCCTTCAAATGTTCCAGCATTTGAGTTACCAACAGCTAATGTTTTATTTAAAACATATATTGCAGCTATGCCAACATATTTACCAATACCTGACCAGTTATATCGTGATTTTATTTTGTTTTCGTTAATTCATGATACAACCGAGTATACTTATACTACGGGGCAAACAACAATGGAAGAATATACTTTAGATGGTAACCATTTTTTAACAACAATTTATTATTTAACAATTAATTTAAATTCTAATGTTTTTTGAAGTTATGAACTTAACAAAGACTTGGAAGAATACTTAATTAATTATATTCAGAATCATCCAACTTTTACTTTTAAACAAAATATGACAACAGAAAAAATTATTAAATTATGGTTAACAAATGTTTATAGTGATTCAAATAATTTTAAAATTAGCAATATTAAAACAATTGAAAATATTGATAAGTTATATTCTTATTTAAAAAATAAAATTGCTTTTCATTTTGATCAGTTAGATACTAGTAAAGCTAATCAAAGTGGAAAATTTAATTTTAAAGTAACTGACCAAAATGGTAATTATATTTGAGAATTAAATGAATTAAAATATTAAATTCAAAATTAAATATGACAAAAAATAGACACATAAGTTTTATACTTTATGTGTCTATTTTTATTTAAATGCTACTTCTTTTGATAATTTAATCCAACAACATTTTTAACTTTTGTTATTTTTTTATTAGCAATTGCTTGTGCTTTTGTTGCTCCCAAATTAATTAATTCATCAATTGTTTGGTCTTTCATTAATTTGTGGTATTTTTTTTGAATTGGCTCTAAAGTTTCAATAATTGCATTGGCAACTTGTTCTTTTAATTGCCCATAATCTTGTTGAACAAATTCCTTAACAGCTGCTTCAATTGTTATTTTTTTTAAAACAGCATAGATTGTTAAAAGATTACTCACCCCTGGTTTTTGGTCAGGATTATAAGCAATTTTTCCTTCTGAATCAGTTACTGCACTACGGATTTTTTTTTGAATTAATTCAGGTGAATCTAATAAACTAATAAAGGACTTGGGGTCGTTTGAAGACTTACTCATTTTTTTGGTTGGATTTTGTAAATCCATAATTTTGCCACCAATTAGTGGAATGAAGTCGGTTGGAATTTTAAATAAATTTTGTTGATAACGATTATTCATTCGCTCGGCAATATTTCGTGTTAATTCAATGTGTTGTTTTTGGTCCTTTCCAACTGGAACTAAATCAGCATCATATAATAAAATATCTGCGGCCATTAAAGTCGGATAAATTAATAATCCAGTTGGAATAAATTCGGTTCCATTTTCTGCTTTCATTTTGCTTGATTTGTCTTTAAATTGTGTCATTCGTGATAATTCCCCAATAGTTGTGTTACACAATAAAATATGTGCCAATAAGGTAACTTCTAAGACATCTGATTGAACAAAAATAATTGCTTTTTGTGGGTTTAAACCACATGCATAATATAATGCAATCATATTTTTAATGTTATTTCGTAATTCTTCTTTACTAATTGGAATTGTAATTGCATGTAAGTTTGCCACAAAAATAATTAAATTATTATCTTCTTGTAATTCAATAAAATTTTTTATCGCTCCAATATAATTCCCTAATGTTAATTGCCCTGTGGCAGTAATGCCTGAAACAATTGTTGTTTTTTTTTGTTCCATATGTTTTCCTTTCTTATTCAAATTTGATAATGTATTTATTAATATCATAGCAAATATTTTAGTTTTTCCAAAAGAAAAACAATAAAAGTAGTATTTTTTCATGGATTTTCAACCGATTTTGTTTACTATTTTTTGAACAAATAATATAATAACATTATATACTTAGAAGGAGAGTACAAAATTATGTCGAGAATTGAGAAAATTAATGCTCGTGAAGTAATTGATTCACGAGGAAATCCAACTGTTCAAGTTGAAGTTTGAACAGAATTTGGCGGATATGGTTCAGCAATGGTACCATCAGGAGCTTCAACTGGAAGTCGTGAAGCATTAGAATTAAGAGATGGTGATAAAGGACGTTACCAAGGGAAAGGTGTTTTAAAAGCAGCTGGGAATGTTAATACAAAAATTGCAGAACAACTTGTTGGAATGGAAGTAACAAACCAAGTTGAAATTGATCATGCCATGATTGCGTTAGATGGAACTGATTTTAAAAAGAATTTAGGTGCTAATGCAATGTTAGGAGTGTCAATGGCTGTTGCCAAAGCAGCAGCTTCTGAATTAGAAATGCCATTATATAAATATTTGGGTGGTGTTAATGGGAAAAAACTGCCAGTTCCAATGTTAAATATTATTAATGGAGGAGAGCATGCTGATAGTGCAATTGATTTTCAAGAATTTATGATTATGCCAGTTGGAGCTGAAACTTTTAAAGAAGCTTTAAGATGGTCATCAGAAATTTTTCATACTTTAAAGAAAATCTTACAGGATAAAGGTGATATTACAGCTATTGGTGATGAAGGTGGTTTTGCTCCGCATTTTAATTGAGCATATAAAGATCAAAATTTAACTTCATTTCAAGCAAAAACACCAGCCGAAGTTGCATTAGATTTAATTGTTGAAGCAATTGAAACAGCAGGATATAAACCAGGCAAAGATGGTGTTATGATTGCAATGGATTGTGCTTCATCAGAATTATATTTTGATGATAAAAAATATCACTTTAAGAAAATTGAAAAAGTTACAGGTAAAGAATATGCAATGACAACAGAAGAATTAATTAAATATTTAGACAAGTTAGTTGATAAATACCCAATTATTTCAATTGAAGATGGTTTAGCAGAAGGTGATTGAGCTGGTTTTGAATTGCAAGTAAAAACAATGGGGCATAAAATTCAAATTGTTGGTGATGACTTATTTGTTACAAATCCAAAAATTACAGCAGAAGGAATTGCTCGTAATGCCGCAAATTCTGTTTTAATTAAATTAAATCAAATTGGAACAGTAACTGAAACAATTGATACAATTCAATTAGCACAAAAAGCAGGTTGAACGGCAGTTGTTTCACATCGTTCAGGAGAAACCGAAGATTCAACAATTGCTGATTTAGCAGTCGCTTTAAATACTGGTCAAATTAAAACAGGAAGTATGTCACGAAGTGATAGAATTGCAAAATATAACCGTTTATTAGCAATTGAAGATGAACTGGGAAAAGTAGCTGAATATGATGGAATTAAAACATTTTATAATTTAAAAAAACATGTTGTGGATTTAAAAAAAATAACCTTTTAAGGTTATTTTTTATTATAAATGTAAACTGTAAATGCAAGTGCAACTTGATTTGCTCAAAGGTACTAGGGTACTTTTTTAAAGTATAATTATGAGTATCACACAAAAGGAAGGTGGCAATTAGATGAAACGGTTATTAACACTTTTTAGTGTTTTTGTTTTAGGTTTCGGTAGTAGTTTAGGTGTTGTTAGTTGTACAGTGCGAGCAAAACATGAGCTTGATGATAACGATGAGTTAGATCGCAATCAAGATCTTGAAATTTTAAATCAAATAAAAAAGGAAACAAAAGAAACTTTATTACCATGATGGCAAACAAAGACAATGATTGATATTATTAAGGATTATCCAGAGCAAATATCATCATTTGAAGAACTAGTCGCAGAGGTAAAAACAAAAAATGATGGCTTCTTAACTTTAACGAGCACAGCAATTAGTGAATATGGTTTTTTAAATCAGTTGCTTGTTGGTTTTAAAGCAGAGTTTAATAATTTGAATCAACATTTACGAGATCGATATTCAAATTATTACGTTGATAGAATGCCATTATTCTTAGGAGAAAATGACATTTCATTTGATTTATATAATATTAATTTTGATAAGATAGCAAAACTATTAGAAGATACTCTCCAAGCAGTATTAGGAATTACAGCCCAGGTTAATATTCCTTATGAACTGCGCTTTAAAGGATTATCAGTGCTGGCTCTTTTTGTGCTTGCAATTCAAAAACATTATAACCGATTTTTTGTTCTTCAATTTTTTTATACTTTAAACCATATTTATCTTTTAAAGCATCTTCAAAAACATAACCCGAATTTGAGTTAATATTATAATTATTAGCAACCGAAAAATCATAATTAAAAACACTACCATAATTATTAATCGTATAAAACCGATTTTTAAATGCTGAATATAATTTAATATCTAATTGCTGATATTTATCAGAAAAATAAGAATATCGTGGGTAAATTTTAAAACCATTATTTACTAACAAACCATATTTTCTATTATAACCTTGAACATAAGTATTATTTTCTAAATCAAAAATCGTACCTAAATAATTAGTATAAAATTTCTGTGAAATCTTAAACATACTATTTAATAATTTATCAAATTGTAATTTATCGTTAATATTTTCACTCAACAAAATATTATTAAAATTTTGTAATTTCAACGCAAAAAAGTTAACTAAAACAGTATCATATTGTAAATTATCAATATATCCATTTTCAATAAACGAACTACGATTTTGAAGCACTGGCACCAATGCACTTGCAAAAAACGACTGTAAAAACTTAGATAAATCAAACTGACCGCTAAACTGTTGATAATACTTTAAATCTTTACTATTTAATGATGAATAAATTGAACCATTAAAATTAAAAACTTCACCAATTCCCGTTCGCATAAAACTAAAATTAAAACTTAAATCGTCATTATTAATATTATTTAATTCCAAATTACCCGAAATAATTAAATTTGCTTCATCAACAGTTAAAATCATCCGATAAATTGCTTTTTTAATATTTTTAACATCTAATTCATCAACCGTCTCAAAATCAAAAATTATCCGCTTTGTACCAACATTATTCGGATTTTCATAATCCGCACTACCACTTCGCTGAACTCTAATATTTTCCTGCAAAACAGAATATAAAGATAAATCAATAAATTCTTTTACGCGAGTTTGTTGATAACTATTTCAATTAGTAATTTCACCAGTGTTTTTGTTGATAGTAGGTATTTATGGTTCACTGCTTCCATTAAAACAATAAACAGAATTATTTTTTCATATAAAATCTGTTCCATTTTTTAAATGTTGTCAGTGTGTATTTTGATTTTTTATAAAATTATCATCAAAATAAAATTTTTCATATTTATATTCACTACCAAATTGACGAACATAAAAATATCATTTATTATTTGGTTTTAAAAATTCATTTTTTCTATTATTAAAATTAATTAATTTTCAATTATCTACTTTCAACTTAACTCTTGGATAACGAACTAATTTATAACGATCAATATTTTCCACAATTTTTTTAGATACATCAAACATATTATATTTTACAGCAAAGGCATAAATAAAATCAGTTAAATCATTCAAAAAATTCTCCCTTTTAACATCATAAAATTTTTTAACCATATACCGATTTTTTAAACTATGTCATTGTTGATAATAAGACAAAAATACTTCATCTGGTTTATCATAAACAACTCCGGTTGAATAACTATCTTGTAAAAAATCTAAATACCATTTATCATTAAACAATAAATTTTTTGATGTTTTTAAAGTTGGATTAATAAAATAATTTGTTTCCGACCAATTTTCAAAAAAATACTGCGTAAAAACATCGTATTAATAAAATCAGTTTCATTAATACCTTTATCAGTACTATTATATCTTGTTTAAGCGTATAATGTTCCTCATTTAACGGTCTAAACGCCGTTAAAGTAATAAATGGAATAACCAAACCCAAAAAAGTTAAAATAAATATGGCAAATAAAGATAACAATTTTTTCATAAAATCAACTCCTAACTATACAATGTTTTTGAAACAATAAACTCAACAATATATAAACTTGATATCGTTAACATTAACGGATGACTAAACAAAACTGCCATTCTACCAAATAATCAAATCAACCAAGTATCAGAATTATATAAATCCATAATAATTTTATTTTGCTGATGTAAATTGATTAATAATAACAGTAATAAAACCAGTACCAAATATGGCAATCCCCGCCACCAATAAAATTAATTTAATCATTACTTTTTATCTCCTTTAAATTTAGTACTTCTAATATTTTTTGCTTGATATCTAATACTTTGTCGTTTAAGTTCTTTTTTAACTTGTTGCTTATTACTATTCTGATAAACATTTTTGCCAACATTAATACCTTTTCGTACAGTTGACGAATATACTTGCGAAACACCATTATTGACTGTTGAACCTAAATTATTATATTGTGTTGATGTCCCGTGAATTGCATAGACAGATAATTTAATAATCATAAAAAAGACTAAAAAATAAGCAATCGATGTATTTGTCATCGGTAATTTTGTATTTCAAATTACATCAAAAATAAACAAAAATATATCAAAAACAAAACTAAAAATCTTGTCTCAATTACTATTATTATTTTCAACTAATAAATTAATCATCTTTATTACTTCCTTTTTCTTTTTTAGGTTTTAAATTCTTTTTCAAAATATCAATATCAAACAATTCTAATCGTTCTTTAACACTTAATTTTGTAATTTCCGACCAATAATATTCTTTTTTATTAACAATTTCATCATTTTTTAACTCCCGCACAAATTTTAATCATTGACTATCATATTTATTCGCAAATTCAAGGGGAATTATTATTTTAAAAAACCGAATTCCTAACCCAAYATCYGACTTATGTTTTGCTCTTTTACCTTCTGCTGTTCGTTCTACTGATTTTGTTTTTCAAATTTCATAATCCGTTATATCTTGGAAAATCCCAATTCGCATAATAAAGAAACGATTAAAAAAATTAAATCCTTTTTTAGCAAAAGGTTTTTTCAATGAAATTGGAATAATAATCCCACTTGCTAACTGGCGAATATTGTTTCAAATCATACCTTCACGCTGAGCAGTAAACAACGCACGATTACCAAAATGTCTCGCTAAAACAATTCACGGTATTTTACCACTATGAACTTTTTTCTCATCATGAGGACTAGTTCCATCAATATACAAATAACTTTCATCAAATAAAATAACACTATCATCTGGGGGAACCGGTTTTGTTCTATCTGTAAAATCTAAATTTTTAAATGTTAAAACTTTAACTTTATCATCTTTTAACGGATAATTACTATAAATTTCATCTGTCAATAATTTCATAGTTTGCGACAAATAAGTTAAAAGTAATGTTTTACCAGTTCCTAACTTACCAATAATTACCGATAACGGATTATCTTAAACAAAATTTACTAACCGAAAAGAATTTAACTGATAAAAAATATTTTTTTCACAATCATCACAGAAAATATACAAATTGCAAAGCAAATAATATTCAAAATACTAAACCAACACAATACAAAGAAATTATCCAAAGTAATAAATCAATTAAATTAAACAAAAGCATTGAACCACTAATATAACAATAGTTTTTAAAGAAAAATATAAATTTTTTCATTTTTTAAAATACCCAACTATTTTAAAAACCATTCACAAGAAAAACCAAGTTAAAAACAAAATCACAATTCAAACACCAACCATCAAAGTTAAATATTCATTTTGCGTTAAATTCCACATTGTAATACTTTCAACATTAGTTTTATCTATAAACAAAAATATATGAATAAAAAACTCTTTTAATTTAATTCAATCATTTTGCATTTTTAAAAACTCCACATTTTTTGAATAAGTTTAAAAAACATTCCAAAAAACAAAACAATAAATAACACAAACGACATAACATATAAAAACTCAGGGGCATTTGCACCAATAATATAACTAACAAATTGAACTCAATAATCATATAAACTCATTTAATTTAAACTTTCTAAATCATTAATCAATTCTTGTACTTTTTTAACACTTCAATTTGTTAAATTATTATTGTTATTATTTGCTTTTACTTTTTTAGGTTCACTTGAAAATAACGCTTCTTTCATTTTAGTAAAGTAATTTTGTTTATATTGATTATATAAATTGATTAATTCTGTTCTAGTTAAATATTTTCAAATATGACGTTTTAAATTTTCATCATATTTTACAATAGGATAAGAATTATCATAAATTAAACCGATTGCTACTTGTTCCGAATGTTTTTCACTCGGATAAATAAACTTATTACTCAATCAAAAACCAATATGACGATTATGATTAGGTAAATTAATAAAACTTGCTTTATATGTTGTAAAAGGTATAAATCCCTTACTAATAAAATAATTTTCTACATTCTGATTTTTCTTAACAAAATTACTCAATTTTATCATCTCCTAACTAAATATTTGTTTAATAAACAATGTTATAAATAATGTTTATATAATGTTTTTTAATTGTAATAAACACTGATTATTAACAATGTTATACATAATGTTAATATATTGTTTATTTAATATTTAATAAACACTGTTAATAAACATTGTTAAATATAAAAATAATAAAAATTGAAAAATACTATTTAATTTTTAACAATAGTTATTAAAATATAAAATCATAAGTTTATAATTAAGTTGATATTATTATGGTTTTCTCTCTGTATAAATTATTTTAAATAGAAAGGAGAAATAAAATATCGAAGAAATAATAAATTCATTTTTCTATTTAATAAATTCATTTTTTACAAATTTGATACCATCTATTTTTTGATTATCATGAATGGTATAACCAATTAAAACAATTATTTCACTAATAATAATTTTAATAATAACTTTTAAATTTATTATTTGAATTTTTAATAAATTAACAAATTTATAAATATTTTTATACAGAGATAAAACCATAATAATACCTTAAATATAATTAAATTGATATTTTTACACTATACACTGTTTACAAGTTTTAAAAGAAAGTAGGTGTATTTATGAGTGAAACTATTTTAGAAATTATTGTTTTGGTTATATCACTTTTTACTGGTGGAACAACCGGCATAACGGCAACTATTTTGAGTAAAAAACAACAAAAAATTAGAGATGAAAATAAAGAATTAAAAGAAAAAATAAACGATATTAAAATTGAAATTAATAATATTAATACGAAATTAGATGTTATTACAATTATAAATAACAAACTTGCCAATAACAACAAAATAAATATTAGACAAAAAAATAAGGATGGTAATAAAAATGAAAAAGAAAAAGACTGAGTTTTTTTACGATTAGCATATTGAATAGTTCACGGTTTAACATTGGGATTGCCAATTTTATTTACTGAAATTAATAAACTAATGCTAAAATTAAAAGAAAAAATTAATAATGAATGTATTTTGTTAGATGAAAATAAAGAAGATAATATTAATGACATAATTAAAAAAGATGATGAAAAAGAAAATTAAATAAATTAAAAAAAAGCAATTTTTACTAAATTGCTTTTTTATTCACCATTAACTTTTATATTACCATCATTATTAACAACTAAATAAGGTAAATTTTCTTCCCCGCCATTTCAACGATAAACATATTTAAAATATGATCCCTCTATATCATCAGACCAATATTTAATTGTCAGTGAATCTCTATAAACAAAAAACAACTCTTTTTCTCTTTGTCCAGCAGTAAAATCCCCATAATTAATTAATATTTTATCTTTACCTTTACTATTAGGTATTATTTGTTTTGGAAATTCATCATTTTTAAATTTATTAATATTTCATTGATTGTCACCTTTTCACACAACAAAATAATATTTATTATCAACTTTATTAAATGGTTTTTCTTGAGGGCAAATTCATTCTAAGTTGTTTTTTATTTCTTGTCAATTTGTGTATATTTGGTTTTCTTGTTTTAAATGTTCTAATTCTTCGAGTGTATATTCATGTATTTTAGTTTTATTATTACAAGCAACTAAACTTGCTGTACTTGTTCCAATTAAGGTGATTGCACCTAAAAGACTTAATCATTTTTTCATAATAACCCAGTCCTTTCTTGATATTTTATTTATATAAAAATTATATAATGAATATAAATATATACAAAGAATAATGATAAAAATTTATTTTTTTGATAATATGTTATTAAAAAAAAGAACAAGTGGAGGAAAAAGTGGAAAAAGAATCTAAAATTGAATTTGAACTTGAATTTGAAAAAATTGTAGCAGAAATAAAATATTTATTAAAATATAACCCAAAAAGTGAAGAACAAATAAAAAAGAAAATGAATTTTTTAAAAAAATATTTTGAGAAAAATATAATAAACATGTTAACGATGAAAAATGTCAATTTACTGGTGCAAGAGGATTGTGTTATAGAAAAGCAAAAAAAGGATATGAATGTATTGTATGTAATAGTCCATGTTGCTATATTTGTTATAAAAATTATTACAATTGTAAAAAATGCCTTTTTTAGTGATGATGATTCTGATTTTAAATATTATTTAAAAATTTATTTTAACGAAAACTATTATAATCAAGATTAAAAATCTTGTTTTTTTTATTTTAAATTAAGATATAACATTTTTGTTATCAAAAAAGTATCAAAATTGTATTAAATAATATTAAAAAAAATTAAATATTTGAAAAACAAGTTAAAAATAACTTGCTTTTTTAGGTGTTTATTTTAATGTGTGTGATGATTTATTTTTAAATCAGGAAAGGAAACAACTTTAAAATGGATATTAATAATATTATTAATGGTGAAAACTTTTTTAATAAAATATATGAAGATTTGAATAGATATGATGTTGGAGAAATTGCATATAGGTTAGAAAATATAGATGATTTTATTTTTCAAAATTATCAAAAATATGATAAATTTAAACATTATCGAGTAAAAGATAATA
>NZ_PUUH01000258.1:0-699 GCF_002968355.1 Spiroplasma sp. ChiS
ATTGATATGTGATAAAATCAATTATATATAAAAAAATAAAAAGGAGCAATTCAAATGAAAAGAATACTTAGCATAATAGGAGCAATCGGATTAACCGCAACAAGCACAACAACATTAATCAGTTGTGAAAAATCTGAAAAACCAAATGATAATAATAAAATAAATAAACCGACAACACCAACACCAAAAGCACAACAACCACCAAAAGATAGTAATTGAAAATTAATTTCTAATAAATATATTTCACGAGATACTGGATGATATATTATAATTTATAAAAGTTTTAATTTATGACGAATAGAAAAAATTAATAGTTCAAAAAACTTCGGAAGTAGTACTGGTTATCCAATGGATATTATATATAAATGAGAATTAAATAATGAACCTACTAATTTACAATTACCTACCATTGATAAAAACACTGGTGAAATTACTGACTGAAAAGAACAAAAAAGTTTTAATTTATGACGAATAGAAAAAATTAATAGTTCAAAAAACTTCGGAAGTAGTACTGGTTATCCAATGGATATTATATATAACAATGCTGGATTAAATTTTCATACCTCAAATATTTGACTAAAAAAAGATAAAAACACTGGTGAAATTACTGACTGAAAAGAACAAAAAGGAACTAAATAACAGTTCCTTTTTTATATTAATCGCACAAATTTCATAAAAATAATTAATAAAAAGATATTT
>NZ_PUUH01000259.1:0-696 GCF_002968355.1 Spiroplasma sp. ChiS
AATTCCGTTCCAGTTAAACTCTTTCAAATATTACGCTTTAAATTTTCATCATATTTTACAATAGAATAATAATTATCATAAATCAAACCGATTGCTACTTGATTACAATTTTTTTCACTCGAATTCCGTTCCAGTTAAACTCTTTCAAATATTACGCTTTAAATTTTCATCATATTTTACAATAGAATAATAATTATCATAAATCAAACCGATTGCTACTTGATTACAATTTTTTTCACTCGGATAAATAAACTTATTACTCAATCAAAACCCAATATGACGATTATGATTAGGTAAATTTATAAATGAAGCTTTATCTGTTCTAAAAACTATAAATTCTCTTCGAATAAAGTAATTTTCTATGTTAATATTCTTCTTATAACTTGGTTTCTGATGCATTACTCAAATCAACTCGCTTTCGGTTACACTGCATTGAGCAAACATTTAACTTAAAATACAAACTACCAACAATTTTTTTATTCAAAATAGAATGACAAATTTGACATTTACGTTTTAAAAAAAATATTCAAATTCCTAACATAATTAATCACACTCCTTTGTTTAATAAACATTGTTATATTTAATGTTTATCTAATGTTTATTTAATGTTTATATATTGTTTATCTATAGTTTATTTATTGTTTAATAAACATTGTTATATTTAATGTTTATCTATTGTTTATTTAATGTTTAATA
>NZ_PUUH01000260.1:0-696 GCF_002968355.1 Spiroplasma sp. ChiS
TTTTAATAAAGAAATGGAATACTTAATCACAATAGATAAAAAAGATAACACTGTATCAATAAATAATTACATAGAAAAATTAAAAAAGGAACTGGAATTCTTGGAGCTTATATTAAAGGAGAATAAAATAAAGAAATGGAATACTTAATCACAATAGATAAAAAAGATAACACTGTATCAATAAATAATTACATAGAAAAATTAAAAAAGGAACTGGAATTCTTGGAGCTTATATTAAAGGAGAATAAATAATATGTGAAAAGATGAAGATGGCAAAGTTTACACAGAAGAAGAAATAATGTTAATCAGAAAAGAATAGATTGAGCAGTTAATGTTATAAATGATAAACTCCGACCGTGTTTAAATTGAATAAGTGCAAAAGAAATGTTTTTACAGAATATTTAAAGAAATTTATTAATTATAAAACAAAAATTACTGCTTGCATTTACAGGATTCCCTTTTAAAAAATTATTTATATTATTTTTACTGATTTCAACTTTTATTATTTTTGTTACTTTATTAGTATCAATTATTTTTCATTTTTTATTCATAAAATTATCATAATCATTAATAGTTATAAATTTTAATTCATAAATTTTATCAGCATTATTTTTAAGACTTTTATTATTTTTGTTACTTTATTAGTATCAATTATTTTTCATTTTTTATTCATAAAATTATCATAATCATTAATAG
>NZ_PUUH01000261.1:0-690 GCF_002968355.1 Spiroplasma sp. ChiS
TATTTGTGCCTCTACTTGTTCCAAAATAAATGTTGTTTTTACTATCTATTGTTATAGATTTTATTTCATTGATGGTACCAGCAATTTTAGTTGCGGTTGTTTCACCGTGTTTCAACACAAACGCACCATTATATGTTCCAAAATAAATTTTATTGTTTTTATCAAATTTCAAATCTGCAATAGAATTAACTCTGTCAGTAATACCATTAATTTTAGTCGGTGTATCTGAACCGTGTTTCAACACAAACAAATCATAATATGATTTAATATAAATGTTATCTTTACTATCAACTGCAATTTTTTGAATAGGATCATTTATTCCATTTATTTTGGTTGGGGTTGTTGCACCGTGTTTCAACACAAATAAACCACTATTTTGACATTTACCAAAATAAATGTTATCTTTACTATCAACTGCAATTGTTTCAACATAATTATTTATTTCATTAATTCTAGTCAGTGTGTTTGACCCCACAACCAACTTATACGCACCGTTATTTGTTCCAAAATAAATGTTGTCTTTACTATCTATTGTTATAGAATTTGTGCTATTGCTGGTATCATTTATTTTGGTTGCATTTACCAAAATAAATGTTATCTTTACTATCAACTGCAATTGTTTCAACATAATTATTTATTTCATTAATTCTAGTCAGTGTGTTTGACCCCACAACCAACTTATACGCACCG
>NZ_PUUH01000262.1:0-688 GCF_002968355.1 Spiroplasma sp. ChiS
TTTACTAAAATGGTTTTTTTATTTGAAAAAACCTAAAATAACTAATTGATTCAAAACAAGGACAGCATCTTTATATATTTATAATTTTTAAAATAACAAAACAAGGACAGCATCTTTATATATTTATAATTTTTAAAATAATAAAAAAGTTGTTTCCTTTCTGAAAAAAACCATATTAAATTAAGAAATTAGTAAATAACACACATACTAACTTAGTAAAGGTGTTGTACTTGTTTTGGAGAAACTAAAAATGGAAAAAATCAATATTATGATTAAATGCAGTAAATGCGGAATGCCAAAGTGAGTTCATAAAGTTAAACATCGCGGAAAAACAGAATGATTTGAAGATATTTATTATAGTTAATATTAAATTTGATTTATAAAAATGGAAATTATTAAACAACAAAAAATATGTGATGTTATTAATTGTTATAAATTATCATCATTTATCACCGAAGAATTTGTTATTAATTGTTATAAATTATCATCATTTATCACCGAAGAATTTGAAACAAATAAAATTTTATGAACTTGTGAAAATCACAAAGTTTTATTAAATCAAATTAAGTATATAAACAAAGAAAAAATTTGACTTTATAATAATTTGGAAAATTCAAGGATAGAAGTTGATTGAAAAACTGGGTATTTAAAAATCTTTTTTAGTAAAATTAAATAATTCTAATATAAC
>NZ_PUUH01000263.1:0-678 GCF_002968355.1 Spiroplasma sp. ChiS
GTTATTAGATAATTTTGTTATTTGTTATTTGTAATAAGAATTTAATTATTACTCTATTTTGATAGGCAAAATAGGTATTTGGATAATCTCCACTTGGTAAACCATTAGTTTTACCAGTCTTAAATGTTTGAATATCATTAGTTATTTTTTTTGTTTCTATTGTAAAAGTATTTGGAAAATTAACTTTATCCTTTTGTTCTAAACCTGATTTTTGTAAAGTTATATTAGACAATAAACCCAAATTATAATYACAACCGTTATCACCTGCAGATAAATTAGCATTTCTATCTTTAATAAATCGTTCTATATCAGGTTTAACACATCTAACTTGTAAATTACCTAAATTACTTATTTCTATTGTTTTATAGGAACTAATAAATTTTTCAATACTTTGAATTGTGGGGTCAATTTGTTTTAAATCAATTTCAGTTTCATAATAACCATTATATTCATTAGTATTATCAAATATATTAACATAATAACTAGGTGTGTTTTTTGCTTTACATTGTGCTGGTGCTGTTATTTTAGTTTTTAATGGTATTTGTGTATTAGCACGTCATATATCTTTGGTATAAACTTTATAGTTATATGGTGCTGGTGGAAGAACATACTGAGGGTAATTAAAGGTTGGTATTTCATAATCATGTGGTAGTAAGAAACTAGTTTTATAATTAGTTG